>CAZMQR010000136.1:0-6729 GCA_964568325.1 uncultured Chloracidobacterium sp.
CTCATAACATTGCTAATTGTAAATTGTTGATTGTAAATTGGTTATCCAAAAGCTGCTTTGATGCCAAAGCCTCTCCTCATCTCCCAATTAACAATTAGCCAATTGCCAATTAACAATTCCTACTACTAATCTCAGATCTGATCCGATAAGAGCGACTTTGCCTTGCGGCTTTTGTTACAAACCGCGAATGTCCCGCCATTAGAGGCGGGTCGTAGTAGTTGTCGTAACAGCAAAGTTCTTCGAAAGCATCTTATCGAAAAATTGTAAATGGTAGGCACTAGCAGAGTTGAACTGCTGACCCCTACCGTGTCAAGGTAGTGCTCTACCACTGAGCTAAGTGCCTACACTTCGCATCATGCCTAGGCAAAAAGCGAACCTAAAGAATGCCAAACCGCCTATATTGTGTCAAGTGCCAGCGCGACTAGCCATTAGGTTCTTTATTGCGGATAGCCCGGTCGCTTCGACAGGCCGAGAGCGGACGCGAATAGGCAGAATAGATGCGCTGGACACGCCTGTTCCGATCCGTTGATACTTTCATGCAGGCGCAGCCGTAGCCGTGGCTCCCGTTTGTCTCGACCCATCTTGAATTAGAGAACTCGGGCCAATCGCCGTCGGCTTGGTGCCCGCCCTGAACGGCGATGATCCATTCGCCGGCAGCGTCAATAAGCCAGGCATTTGCCGGTGTGGGATTAACGAACCAGCCGCATCTCGTAGCAGCCGCCGCTTCGACGGCCGGAACGAGGGGCCCTGGTGCGAGCATCGCGATACCGATCGAGATCGACACAAACAGAAACAGGCAGGCTCCAAGCTTTTGGGTACGGGTCATAGTCTCCTCCAAGTTTTGCCTATTATGCCACTCCCGTGCAGAACCGATGCATCGCGACTGCCACGAGTTTTGCGGTTCGGCCGTCGATGTCGTGGCGAGGATTGACCTCGGTAAATTCAATGATCCGAGTATTTGCGAGCGACGCGGCGTATTTGACGAGTTGGATAAACTCGCCGGCGCGCAAGCCAAGCGGTGCTGAGGCTGAGGTTCCGGGGGCGTCGGCTGACCGGACCACGCCGAGATCGAAGCTAAAAAATGTATTGAGCGATGTGCTATGGCCAATAAACTTCTGCCTGATCTGTTCCTTCAGTTCGAGGTCAGCTTCGGCCCTCGATCTGAGAAGTTCGAGGCTGATGCGATGGACGCCGAGCGAGCGAATATACTCGTAATCGATCGGTGAGGTAAGATGCGACTGATAACCGGCTTCGTAAAAGTAATCTGCCCGCAGATGGCCCTCGTCAAGGAGTTGGCGGTACTGAGTGGCGCTGTTACACTCATCGGCGAGCCTTACATCGAGTTGAGAATCGATACTGACGGCGATCCATTGATCGCGACCGAAGACGGCGGCCATCGCGCAGCCGTCGGCGTAGGCAATATCATTACCGCCACCCAACACGATGAGACGCTTCTCGTCGCGAAGGACTGATTCAACAACGCGGGCCATCACCTCGTGTGTTCCCTCGAGCGTCGCTGCGACGGCCACGTCGCCGAGGTCAAAGATCTTCCGCTTTACATCGAATGTAGTGAGGCGGTAGAACTGATCCCGAATCGCATTCGGGCCCGCGGCCGCCCCTAGGCGGCCTCCGCTGCGACGCACGCCTTCATCCTGCGGGCAACCGAGGATCACGATCTCGGCGGACGAATAGCCATCCTCCGCACTCTGGACGACGTCACCCATTCTGGGATCGCCGGGGTCATTGTGGGAATGGAAAAGCCCCTTGTCGGGCCTATTTGTCAGGTCAAATATTTGACTCACGATGTGTTCAGTATCCGCCTATTGCTCGATATGCGTCAACGGAGCGACACGAGCGGCCGCTCCTTTACGGTCATCAGCATCAGCTTGCTCGCCGGGTCAAACTTGGTTGCCAGCGGCTTTCCATCGACCTTGAGCACGAATGTCTGCACGCGCTTAGAAATATCGACCTTCTGTATCGATGTGCCGCGTGCCGTCCTGATCTCGAGGTCAACGGGCAGCCTAAATGCCGGCGGGATCAGCGGGTCGAGGCGTTGCGTCTGTGTCACCGTCAGCGTAAGAGTTTTCCTCCGTGCCGAATAGGCACGCTTCACATCGAGCTTTGGATGGCCGGTCGCATAGACCCACTGGTCAAAGAACCAGTCGAGTTCCTGGCCCGATGCTTCTTCCATAGCCCTGAGCAGATCAGGCGTTTCGACGCTCGCAAATTTGTGTCGCTCAAGGTAGATGTTGACGGCTCTCCAGAATGCCTCATCTCCGATCTGTTCGCGAAGCATGTACAAAACGACGCCGCCCTTGTTGTACGTCACGGCTGACGTGTCAAAGAGCTTATCCACCTCGCCGGCCCTAAGGTTGTAGAGCCCATGACGGCGCTTTGTGATCGCGTCGTCGATGAAGAAGTTTGCCGCATCCGTGCGGACCTTGGCGATATAGTCAGCACGGCCAAACGCCTTTTCCCGGTACACGGCCTCCATAAAGGTAGCAAATCCCTCATTGAGCCACAGTTCAGCCCAATTCCTGCATGTTACGAGGTCTCCAAACCAAGAATGAGCTAGCTCATGCGAGACGAGGTCAACTGTAAAGTTTCGGCCCCACTCGCTGTCAGCCATCATGATCTCGGTGTCGGCCATGGTGGTCGCCGTTATGTTCTCCATACCGCCGAATTGGAATGTTGCGACTACGGTTTGGTCGTATTTGTTGTACGGGAATTTTACGCCGGTCACTTCTTCATAGGCTTTCATCATCTCCGCCGTCCGGCCATAGGCATTTCTTGCGGTCTGTTCCCGGCCGGGATAAATATAATACCCGAGCGGGATGTCGCCGTACTTATCTTCGACCTTCGAGTATTTGCCGATCACAAATGAGACCAGATAGACGGAATGCGGCACCGGCATCTTATAATGCCATGTCTCCGTGTTGTCGCCGTTGTCGTCCTTGCCGAGCAGTTCGCCATTGCCAACGACAGTTTCACCCTTCTCCGCTGTTATGTACTGTTCGGTCGTGGCCTTATCAGAGGGAAAGTCGAAGGACGGGAACCAGTGCCTGGCCTCGTCCGGTTCGCCCTGCGTCCAGATCTGTGCGGAGCGTTCCTGCGTTGGGGCAACGAAATAGACGCCTTTCTTTGGCTGGGCCGTATATCGTAGACGGACCGATAGCGTGTCATCGGGCCCGTAGATCTTGGGCAGTGTGATCGTTATCTTGCCCGGCGAGACCTGGTACTGAAGATTCGCCCCCTCGGGTTCGAGCGTGACTGAATTGAAAGCCAGATCGACCGCATCCAGATCAAAGGTCCTGAACGGCGACGCAAGCGGCTTGAGCACGACAGTAGTGTCACCGATGACCTTCTTATTGACCCTGTCAAAGGCTGCTCGCAACACGTAATGCTGTGCGTCGAATGTCTGCGGGCGATTGAAATCGGGCCGAGGCCGCTGGCCGAATACAGAATAGGCCGCGATCACGAGGATCGCGGCCAGGAAAAACGCGGGTTGCTTCTTGATCGTCATATTGCAGTCAAGGCTCTATGGTTTCAGGTATGTCCGGAACCAATCCATCACCTGGTTGTGCCAGAACTCGGAGTTTTGCGGCTTGAGGATCCAGTGTCCTTCATCCGGGAACATAATGAGCTTTGAGGGCACACCCTTGAGCTGGAGCGTTGTGTAAAGCTGCAGGCTCTGGTCGTAGGGCACCCTATAATCGAGTTCGCCGGCGGTAACGAGCGTCGGCGTGTTGAAGTTCTTCGCGAACTTGTTCGGAGACCATCGATCGTAGTTCAACGGATTCTCCCAGGGCATACCTTTGAATTCCCAGTTCACGAACCAAAGCTCTTCGGTCGCGGTGGCCATGCTCTCGAGGTTATAGACGCCCGCGTGGGACAGAAAGACCTTGAATTTGAATCTTGGGTCATTATTGTGTCCCAACAGCCAATCGACCATGTACCCGCCATAGCTTGCTCCCGCTCCACCTATACGCGAGCGGTCAATATAAGGTTTTTTGACCATCTCAGCGACGCCATTCTTGAGGTCAATGAAAGCCTTGCCGCCCCAATCTCCGGTGATCTCATTAACGAATTTCTGGCCGTAGCCAGTCGAGCCCCGAAAGTTTGGCATAAATACGACATAGCCCTGATTGGCCCAAACCTGAGGATTCCAGCGATAGCCCCAGTTATCGTTAAAGGCCCCTTGCGGCCCTCCGTGAATAAGAACGACAAGCGGATACTTCCTTGCAGGGTCGAATCCGGCCGGTTTGATGATGAATCCATGGACATTGGCGTTTAACGCACCCTTCCAGTTGAGATCCTCGGCTTTTTGAAGTCCAAAGCGGTCAAGGCCGGGGCCCGTGATATTGGTGACAGCGGCTGCACCCGTGCCATCACTGTCGACTCGAAAGATCTCCGCTGCGGTGGCCGCGGTGCTGGAAAGATAGGTCAGCGTTCGTCCATTCGGCGTAACACCTAGATTTCCGGCATAACCGGCGTCGGCAACCTTTTTGACATGAGTCGCGATCCGAAGGCGAAAGTCGGGTTCAACCGGAACGCTGAAGATGGGCTTGTGGCCGCGTTCCTCCGCCGTGAAATAGACGGTCCGGCTGTCCGGTGAAGAAATGATATTCGCGGCCTGGAGATCAAAACCGCGAGTCAACTCGACGATCTCGCCCGAGCGTGGATCGTAGCGCATAATGCGGTTTCGGTCGGCCTCGAATGTTGCCGTTGCCATCGAGAGGAAGAGCATATACTTGCCGTCCGGCGTAAAGACCGGCGACGTATCATAGCCCTTCATTCCCTGAGTGATGTTCTTGGCGCTGTTCGCCTGAAGGTCGTGCCAAAAGATATCACTGTTTGTTGAGACGGCTTCGACCTTATCGGGATTTCGCAGATACGCGAGGTAGCGTCCGTCCGGCGAAAATGCCATGTCCGTGCCCGATGCGGCGCCGTAAGGCGGCGAATCAAAATCGCCAGGCGTGATATCGCGGGCTGTGCCGCCGCCCGCCGAGATGAGAAAAACGTGCGTCCGCTTACGATCCGTCCACGTGTCCCAGTGTTTGAAGAGGAGCCTCTCGGTGACGTGGGCCTTTACCTTGCTTGCTTCTGCCTTTTCGTCTTCGGCCTTGTTACACTCGTCAGTCTGACAGGCAGGATAGACCTCGGAGAGAAAGGCGATCCAGCGGCCGTCCGGCGACCACACCGGCTGTGAGCCCCCAGAAGAGAGTTTCGTGACCTGTCGCTTGTCACCGCCATCGTCGCCGTCCATGGTCCAGATCTGGCCGCCCGTTACATATGCGAGCTTCTTGCCGTCGGGCGCCCATCTCGGGCTGCTTGCCGACGACGTGCCTGTAGTCAACTGCCGCTGGTCTCGGCCGTCGATCCCAACGATCCATACTTGATTGAGAGTGCGATTTGCAGCCTTATCGACCGTTCCGACCACGTAAGCGACGGTTCGGCCGTCCGGTGACAGTTGAGGGTCGCCGACGCGTTTTACGTTGATAAGATCATTGATCCCGAACTGTGCTGACGCGGATACAACCGCGAGAACAAGGAATGCGAAGACAGAAAGAAAGCGTTTCATTTTCACCTCTCCAAAGGGCCAAAAAATATCGAGAACGGAAACATTATCTCATACCGCTGCGTAAAGACGGCAACCGAAAGGTAGAATGGAGCTTATGAGATCTCGGGGATATTTGCCGGCAATACTGCTTGGCCTCATCTTTTGCGCGGGCGTTTTTGGACAGACGCCTTCGCCTACTCCGCTGCTATATAGCGAAAAGACACTTACCGATCTGAGGCGTGTTCAGGAGGCGGCTCTAGGCGGCAGATATGCGTATGAGCAGGCGGGCTACCTTTCGAATAACATCGGAGCGCGCCTTTCGGGGTCTGCCGGTGCGGCCCGAGCGGTCGAGTACGTTGCGGCTGAGATGCGACGGCTGGGGCTCGAAGTTCATCTCCAAAAAGTGATGGTACCTCATTGGGTCAGAGGTGAAGAACGCGGCGAGCTTGTGGGATGGGACGGCATGCCGGCCGGCAGCCGACAGAGCATTGTGCTGACGGCCCTTGGCGGGAGCATTGCGACGCCGGACGACGGGCTGACGGGCGAGATCGTTGTGGTCAGGGACTTTAACGAGCTGAACGCTCTCGGCCGGGATAAGGTCGCCGGAAAGATCGTGATGTTCAATTACAAGTTCGACACCGACCTGCAGGCAAGCGGTTATGGCGGGGCGGCCTATGGCCAGGCGGTTGCATACCGATTTAACGGAGCGGCGGCAGCAGGGCGGCTCGGTGCCATCGCTGTGCTTGTCCGGTCGGCGGGCGGCTCGCAGAACCGTCTGGCGCACACCGGCCTGATGGGCTATGTGGACGGTGTTACAAAGATCCCGGCTGCGGCGGTGACATACGAGGACGCAGAGCGTATCGCGTGGCTCGCGCGGACTGGAAAGGTCACCGTTCATCTGACAATTACGCCCAAAACATTGCCTGCGGTCGAGAGCTATAACGTGATCGCAGACCTTAAGGGAAGCGAGAAGCCGGACGAGGTCGTCATCGTTTCGGGACATCTTGATTCATGGGATCTTGGGCAAGGCGCCATCGACGACGCGGCCGGGGTGGCGGCCTCAATGGCCGTTCCGGCGATCCTTAAGGGATTAAAGCTGACACCAAAGCGCACGATCCGTTTCATCGCGTGGATGGACGAGGAGCAGGGCGGCAGTGGGTCTCAGGCCT
>CAZMQR010000137.1:0-6639 GCA_964568325.1 uncultured Chloracidobacterium sp.
AAGATCAAGATCACGGGCGCAGATATTGATGGTTATCGGATACTACGAACCCACTCCCCGGCGGAGCCAAACGCTATCGCCGCCTTGCTACTGCACCTCAGAGACAAGACCGGCAAGATCCCGCACGTATATTTTGGTTGGAGCGAAGGCAATCCGGTCAAGTATCTAATTCGCTATATTCTGTTTGGCGAGGGTGACACGGCTCCGGTCACGCGCGAGATACTCCGCCAGGCCGAGCCCGACCAAGAGCTTCGTCCTAGCGTGCACGTCGGCGGTTAACGCCGACGTCGGTCAAAAATATCCATTAAATGAGCCCCGGTCAGCAGTAGCGGGATCGAAATGAACGTGAACGCCATTGAGGCGGTTGCAAGGCGCGTGTCACCGGGCACGAGCGCGTGGACGATGCTGAGGACCAATCCCAACAGCGGTGCGACGATGCCGCCGACCAGGCATATGAGTAGGGCAAATATTAGCCCATAGCGCGGTCGCGGCACGGGCCCGGCGGCCTTGACCGGTGAGATCGTGGCTGCCGTGTCGAGTCGCGCTGCCATACACCGCAAAGATACGCTCGCGGGCATAAGTTGGGCGTAATGACTTTATAAAAAGTCTATAAGGGTTGTGGCGAAAAGCGATAGCCGATCCACGGCTCGGTCAGAATGTATCTGGGCTGAGATGGGACAGCTTCGACCTTCTTGCGGAGCTGGCCGATAAAGACACGAAGGTATTCCGTCTGTTCGGTATGGTCGCCGCCCCACACAGCGGCGAGAATGGCCCGATGGGTCACTACACGGCCGCGATTCCGAAACAGGAAGCTGAGCAGGTCAAACTCCTTCGGGGTCAGATGCACGGCCTCGCCGGCTACGATCACTCGTCGTGTCGAAATGTCGATCTGGAAATCGCCGTCAACCACGGGTGCGGACGTGTGTTCCTCGTTCCGTGTTCGCCGCAAGGCGGCCCGGACGCGGGCCAGAAGCTCATCAATTCCGAATGGTTTCGTTACGTAATCGTCGGCTCCCGCGTCGAGGGCCTCGACCTTGGTGCGTTCGTCTCCGCGGACGGACAGAACGATGATCGGCAGGGCAGATGCCTTTCGTATTTCACGGCAGAAAGCGATCCCGTCCATTTCAGGCATCTGCAGGTCCGTAATGATCAGGTCCGGGTGCCAGTCACGGAACGTCTCCAAGCCAGACACGCCGTCCGCCGCGGTCCGGACATCATACCTGTGGGCCGACAGGCTGTGTCGGAGGACACGCGTGATCTGCGGCTCGTCGTCGATCACCAGTACTTTCTTGTTCTCGCTCATTCCTTGGCTGCCCTTAGCTCTACCACGACCCTTGCCCCTCGTCCGTTATCGCCGTCCTCGACCCTGATCGTTCCATGCTGGGCTTCCACGATGCCGCGTGCGATCGCGAGCCCGAGTCCGAGCCCGCCCACCGGGCGGTCGCCGAGCCGAACGAACTTTTCAAATACACGCTCCCGCATATCAACAGGAATGCCCGGCCCCTCATCATTGACCGATATCGCGACGCCGCCACGCTCTTCGCCGGCGGCGATCGTGATCGTTGAACCCGACGGAGAGTACTTCGCCGCATTCTCGATCAGATTATAAACCACTTCGGCAATGGCCCCTGCGTCTGCCCGCACCATAAGCTGATCGACCCTATTGACCGTTAGAATGTGCCCTCTCGTCACGGGAATAGCCCGCTCGACAGCCGCCACGATGATCTCATCGACGCTCGCGGTCGAATCGACATCCGTCGGCGCGGCCTCAACCCGTGCGAGGGCGACCATGCCTTCGATAAAGCCGTTGAGCCGGTCGGTCTCTTCGTTGATTATCGATAGGAATTCGGCTCGCCCCTCGCTGTCGAGTTCGATAGTGCGTTGGCCGCCTTCGCTGTCGAGCAGCGTCGTGACCGATGCCTTTATGGATGTCAACGGCGTGCGCAGATCGTGAGTGACTGCATCGAGGAGAGCGGACTTTAACTTCTCGCTCTGCTTCAGCGCTTCGGCCTGTGTCGCCGTTTCGAAAGCCGCCTGTAACTCACCGTAAAGCCGCTCCGCCTCACGAGCACGGCGGCGTGCGTAGCTCGATAGTTCGCCCGCCATGATCGCCGTCACGGTAAACGCGGCCCACGCGATAAGATTCTGCGGTTCGGCAATATGAAATTCTCCGATCGGCGGCAGAAAGTAATAGTTAAAGCACAGCATCGCCGCAAACGACGCCAACAGGGCCGGATTCCGCCCAAAGAATGTCGCCGAAGACAGCACGATCAGCAGGAACGCCATTGCCACCGTGATCTGGTTGATTCGTTCGGATACTGAGAGCAAAGCAAACGACACTACGAGAATCGCGGCAACCGAAAGGCCGTACCGCAGCAGTGTGGTTCGTCGGGCAATGCTCATTGTTTGAGTCGCTCTAGAAGATGCTCTTTGAGCGCATCCAGGCCGACGCGCTCCTGCTCCCACGTATCGCGATCACGGACGGTGACAGCGTTGTCGGCGAGGGATTCGTGATCGACCGTTACGCAGAACGGTGTTCCGATCTCGTCCTGTCGGGCGTAGAGTTTGCCGATGCCGCCGGTGTCGTCGTAAACGGCCCGCATCGAGGGCTGGAGGTCGTGTTTGAGTCTTTTTGCGAGCGTCACGATCTCGTCGTTGTTTTTTGCAAGCGGTAGCACGGCGACCTTGATCGGTGCCATTTCGGGTTTGAGCTTCAGAATCACGCGGACCTCGCCCTTGTCGTTGGCCTTCTCGGTGTAGGCGTCCATCATCACGGCTAGCAGCGTTCGGTTGACGCCGATCGATGGCTCGATGCAGTAGGGATAGAACCGCTCGTTCGTCTGCGGGTCGAAGAACGAAAGGTCCTCGGTCGTGTCCGGATTAATGCGTTTCCCGTCGGCATTTTCAGGCTTTTTCGAGTGGACGCGAAGGTCGTAGTCGGTCCTGTTCGCGATGCCCAGCAGCTCATCGAATTGCTTGTCTTCGTCTTCACGTTCAGGGAAGAACCGATAAAGGAAATCAACCGTGCGATCAGAGTAATGAGCAAGCTCCGCCGGCGTCTGTTCGTAATGCACGATGTTATCGCTCGATATGCCGAGTGATCCAAGCCAAGCATCATACGCGTCGATCCATTCCTGATGGATCCGCGGCGCGTCCTCAGGACGGCAGAAATACTCGATCTCCATCTGCTC
Source organism: uncultured Chloracidobacterium sp. (assembly GCA_964568325.1). Taxonomy (GTDB): domain Bacteria; phylum Acidobacteriota; class Blastocatellia; order Pyrinomonadales; family Pyrinomonadaceae; genus OLB17. The sequence continues at coordinate 3,192 of CAZMQR010000137.1, forward strand.
AAACTCGCGGGTTCGAAAGATAAAATTGCCCGGCGTCACCTCGTTACGAAACGCCTTACCGATCTGCGCGATCCCGAACGGCAGCTTGCGGCGTGACGTGTCGAGTACATTCTTGAAATTGACAAATATTCCCTGCGCCGTCTCGGGCCTCAAATAGGCCAGTGCGGACGGATCGTCATCCGCCGAAGCCGCACCGACCGTAGTCCTGAACATCAGATTGAACGCCCGTGATTCGGTAAGGTTGGTCGAGCCGCAATTCGAGCAGACGAACTTGGCGGCGGCGTCCCTCTCGAGCTTGTCCTCACGAAGTCGCGTCTTGCAATCGCGGCAATCCACGAGCGGATCGCTGAACGTGTCCTCGTGACCCGAGTATTTCCACACCAACCGGTTCTGAATGATCGACGAATCGACGCCCTCGATGTCGTCGCGTTCGTAAACCGCCCACCGCCACCAGCTCTGCTTGATATTGTTCGCGAGTTCGACGCCGAGCGGCCCGTAATCCCACGACGATCCGAGTCCGCCATAAATGTCCGACGCCGGATAGACAAACCCGCGGCGTTTGCTGAGTGAAACGATCGTTTCGATGTTTGGTGCCGTCATAAAATACTTGATTACTAATTTGTAACTATCAGGGAATCAAATGATCGCTCCGACCAGATCGTAATCGTGGGCCTCGGTGATGCGGACGTCGTAGATGGCTCCGATCTCGGGTTCGAGCCCGTCGGGAACGTCGTTTATAAGAATGTGCCCGTCGATCTCCTGAGTTTGGCCCTCGAAGCGGCCCTGGAACAGCAGATCGGATTCCTCCGACAGGCCTTCGAACATTACTTTATAGGTCTGCCCGACTTTGGCACGGTTCATCTCACGGCTGATCTTGGCTTGTTCCTTCATCAACCGGTCGCGGCGTTTTTTGGCGATCTTTGGATCGACCTCGTTCGGCAGATCGAATGCCGGCGTGCCTTCTTCGTCCGAGTAGGTGAATACTCCGACGTTGTCGAAACGGCAATTGCGAACAAACTCGATCAATTCATCAAAATCTGCATCCGTCTCGCCCGGAAAGCCCGTAATGAACGTCGTGCGTATCGTAATGCCCGGGACGGCGTCACGAACACGCTCTATCAGTCGTTCGAGCGACTCGCGCGTGCCGCCGCGTTTCATCAGTTTCAAGACATTCCGCGAAGCGTGCTGCAGCGGCATATCGAGGTATTTCACGGCTTTCGGAGTTTCACCAATTGCCGATAGAAACGCGTCGGAAATGTGTGTCGGATATGCGTACATCACGCGTACCCATTCGAGTTCGTCAATCTCGCCGAGAGCACGTATTAGGGCGTCGAGGGCATCTACCTCGCCGAGGTCCTCACCATACCGCGACGAATCCTGCGCTATCAGCACGACCTCTTTGACTCCTTGCTTTGCGAGCATTCGAGCTTCCTCGACGATCGAGCCGAAACGACGCGACCGGAAGCTCCCACGCATGGATGGTATCGAGCAGAATGCACACGGGCGATCACAGCCCTCGGCGATCTTAATGAAAGCGGTATGCGATTGCGTGGCCCGCAATCGCGGCGTGTATTCGTCGTAAAGGTATGTCGCTGATTTATTTCCGATCGGCGTTATAGTCAGTTGTTTTGCGTCAAACTCATCATCCGCCGCCTTGAGAATTTCATTGACCTGCGACGTGCCGATGAATGCATCGACCTCCGGCAGTTCTTTGATCAGGTCGTCGCGATACCGCTCAACGAGGCAGCCCGCGACGATCACGCGGCCGGCCGTCCCCTCTGATTTCCATCGCGTAGCCTCGAGGATGGCGTCGATGGATTCTTGCTTCGCGGACTCGATAAAGCCGCACGTATTCACGACCACCGTGTCGGCGTCGGCCGCGTCGCTTGTTATCTCATAGCCGGCCTCGGCAAGTTGGCCCATCATGACCTCGCTGTCAACGAGGTTTTTGGGACATCCAAGACTGACGAATCCTACCTTTCTCATTCCAAACCGCAAACTCTTATTGTAACAAGCCGCCAGCAAAAAGGCCGCCTCTGACGGCGGCCTATCCCGAAGCGGTTGAGTTGCAGGTTACTGCATGTTGACGTCGAGTCTCGTAGCTGATGCGTAAGCGGCGGCCTTACCGTCTTTTGTTAGAAGATTGACCTGTGTGCAATTGAACTCTTTGCACGCCCCGAAGACCTTTTGCAGATATTCCAGCCGCTTTTCCTTCGGCATGGCGTCCCATGATGGCTTTAAGAGGCCGTAGAAGACATCCTGGCTGACCTTGGCCGTCTTGATGTGCTCGTCGAGGAATGTTCCTTCGACCGTGATCTGGCTGACACCGGCGGTTGAGATCTCCTCTTCGGCATAATTTGACCATAGCCATATTCCGACCGATGCAGCGACCATGAGTATCGAGACTGCCAACAATGTCCGATTGATCGACCGTACCTGATCTACAACCTTTGCGATCAAGCCGGACGGGGCTTTTTTCGCTTCGGCAACAGGTAGGGTCGGCGCGATCTCAGGCGTTTGATCAGACTCAAGTGCGATCGGCTCCGTTACCGACGCCTCCTGAACAGGCAGGTGGACAGGTGGGTTTCGCAGAAGGTCAACGAGGTCGAGCGTCCTGGCTGCAGCGTCCGAAACGGCATCCTGCTGCATCTCGGCGTACTTTGATTGCAGACTCTCGTCGTCCATTTTTCTACGCTCACGTTCGAGCAGTTCGACATAGGCGTTGCCAACGCGAACATTACACTCGATCGCCGCCACGACAACGTTTGGGGCGAAGAACAACTCGTTAATACTCTCTTTGAATAACCTCAGACGACCGAAGAAGTCGTTCGCGATCAGTTGGTCAAATGCACTTGCATTCTCCGCCTCGGTGGCGAGATCCTCGAAGCTCAATGCTGTCAACAAAAGATCCGACTCGTCTTCGCCGGCCTCGTATAGCGGTACGCTCGACCATTCGCCGTAAAGCGTATTGATATGCGTGAGCGCATCATCCCGACTGAACAGACACGCCCGTTTTGACCCGTCGAGCGGCCGTGAAAAGAGCCTCGTGATTATAAAATCGAACTTTGCCCGAACAGGCTCGGCAAACGGCAGATTGCGATAGAAGCGGGCCAGCCCCAGCATCGCCTGAGAACTCAGCGATGGACGCGAATTCTCGCAGCACAGCCGGAAGCTCGCCACGGGAATGTCTCGGTCCCGTTCGGCCAAGGCGCTGCACCACGCCTCGGTCTCGTGCAGCAGGTGAAATTCCGCCGCCTTGTGCTCGTCAGACTCGACATTCTCAGCGACGTTTAGAAATGCATTCAACGCCTTCTTGGCATTGAAATCGTCGTATGTTTTCGGAACGATCCTTAAATACTCGCGCTCGACGCCCGTGAGCACATGCTCGACCATCTGCAGACACGACACCTCCGCGATCGCACGCTTTTGATAGAACTGAGGCCCCTTT
>CAZMQR010000138.1:0-6605 GCA_964568325.1 uncultured Chloracidobacterium sp.
CCGCCAGCGTGATGTAAATGCACGACAGCGAGATAAATACGCCGACCAGCGAGATCGCCGAGTAGAGCGGATTCTTGTGATACACCATCGAAATGGCGCACATTATCGCAAAGCCGGCGAATAAGAAAAATAGGGCAGTCCCAGCCATAAGCTTATTCAAACAGGATGCACAAGATAGACAGGATACACTTTCTATAAATGCGCTATCAGGGTTCAACCAACATCCTGTTTATCCTGTGCATCCTGTCTAAACCTCACCTACCTATTCAAAAAAAACACCACCAGGATCGTCAGGATCACATTCACTAACGCCACCGGCAGCAGGAACTTCCACCCGAAGTTCATCAACTGATCAAATCTAAATCTCGGAAGCGTCGCACGCACCCAGATATACAGAAACAGGAAGCCGCACACCTTGGCGATAAACCCGATGTGGCTGACCACCGCGTATGGCACCGATCCGGGGTCAAAGATGTGGCTCAGGCCCGGTACGTACCAGCCACCGAGGAACAACACCACGCACATCATCGAGACCGTGAACATGTTGACATATTCGGCCATGAAGAAAAGCGCGAATTTCAACGCTGAATACTCGGTATGAAAACCTGCGACGAGTTCGGTCTCTGCCTCGGGCAGGTCAAACGGCACACGGTTCGTCTCGGCAAACGCCGCGATCAGGAAAACGACAAAGCCAAAGAACTGCGGAATGATGAACCAACGGAACGGCGACTGGATCTGGGCCAAGATGATGCCGTTCAGATCGAGCGTTCCGGCCAGCATGACCACACCGATGATCGATGCGCCCATAGCCAGTTCATACGAGATCATCTGGGCCGACGAGCGGAGGCCGCCCATCAGAGAATACTTACTGTTAGACGACCAACCGGCAAGCATAATGCCGTAAACGCCGACCGAGGTTATACCGAGAACAAAGAGCACGCCGACGTCTATCCTGGCGATGGTAAGCGGCAGGGCCGTGACGTCTTCGCCCAGCCCGAACGGCAGGAACGTCCAATCGATTGTCGTAATGGCAGGTCCAAACGGATACACGACGATCGGCATCAGGGCACATGTAAGAGCAACCAACGGCGCCAGGAAATAAACGAACTTCGTCGATCTGTCAGGGATGAGATCTTCCTTAAAGATAAATTTGAGCAGGTCCGCAAATGGCTGCAAAAGTCCCCACGGGCCGACGCGGTTCGGGCCGACGCGGCCCTGCATCCAGCCGAGGATCTTGCGCTCGCCGAGCACCGTATAGGCGACGATCATCAGCACGATCTGAAAGCCAATGAGCACACCTGCGCCGACGACGGCGTACGGAAATGCGGTTTTGATGATCTGCTCCATGTAAAGCTATCAGTTACTTTTCTATCTACCCGACGGATTGCTCCTGTCGCCGGCTCCCACGACCGCCGCCTGCTCGCGAGGGTTGCCATCGAGGTCAAACTGCTCAAGCGGCGACACGAGCAGGTTCTCAGGCTTCGGATTGCCGTTCGCCAGCAGGTGAAACTGCGGCGTCTTGCTCGTCATCGTCGTCAGACGATGCAGCTTGTGGCCGATCCGCGGCGCGGCGGTTATCCGGTGTGCAGGCGGCACGGCCTCGATCTCCTTCTTGAGGGCATCAATATTATCTGCGACATCTGTATCGTCGGCTACCGCGTGCCTCGCCTGCACCGGATGCGATTCATCCTTGAGCGCCGGATAACGCAGCCCTTCATAGGCCGGAATGGCGTCCGCGATGCTTCGGAAGATCGCCGACGCGGAAAACTCCGGCACGATCTCGCTGCCCATCTCGCGAGCTATCAATGCCGTGATCATCCAGTCGGGCTTTGACTGGTGCAGCGGCTCGATGGCCTTGCGCACGCGTTGGACGTTGCCCGCGTTATTTGTAAACGTCCCGTCAACCTCAGCAAAGCTCGCCGCCGGAAACACAACGTCTGCATTCTCTGTCGTCTCAGTCGGAAACAGCTCCTGAACGATCACGAACTGGCCACCCCGTAACGCAAGCGGTTCTGACGGGCTGCCGCCGATCAACAGCACATCTGAATTCCGTATCACGTCGGCGAGCGGCTTACGTCCCGGCATCATGTCGTGTGCGCCCACCGAATTGTTATGTCTGGCCAGCGGATGGAGCAGCACGCGACGGCCCTCATCGCCGAGTTTCGCAGCCGCAGCAGCAAGTATCGCCCGGGCATTAGCGGACAGATCGCCGCCGAACGTCACGATCACATCGCCCTGCGCCTCAGTTATTGCCTTGCGGATGGTGCTGATCTCAGCGGCCTGAACGCCCATCTTCTCGGCCGCATAGCCATCGTGCTTCGAATCGGCCGCACAAAGCGCAAACGCACCTGCCGTTCCCGGATTCACATGTAGGAATACGCCGCGAGTTTGCCGCACCAAATTGATCGGCGTGTCGTTCACGCAGATGAATTTTGCGCCACCGTTCGTTACCGCCTGCCGTATCTGCTTGGCCGTAAAGGTCTGTTCCTCCTCTGGCTCGCCGCCGATCAACAGGATCGTTGCCGCATTGCGTATCTCTCTGTGCGTGCAGAGTGGAACGCTGAGATTTTCAAAGATGGGGGCGACATCGTGCGTGTCCGAGACGGTAAAATCGGACGAACCCGCTGCATCCGCGAACTTCTTCAGCGTAAACACCGACTCGTTCGTCAATCTTGGACTGGCAATGACACCGACCGTAGAGCCTGCCTTTCTCAAACCATCGACTGCGAATTTGACCGCTTCGTCCCAGGTCGTCGGGATCAGCGTGCCGCCCTTCGAATAACGGATCATCGGCGTCTTTATGCGGTCTGCGTGGCCGATAAAATCGTGTGCGAAGCGCGCCTTCACATCGAGGAATTCGCCGTTCAGGCCGTTGACGTAACGATCACGAGCGACGACGCGGTGCACGCGCCCGCCGCGCGAGCCGATCGAGATCTGCATTCCGTCAGAACCGTAAACGTCCGTTGAGATCGTCTGTTCCAGTTCCCACGGCCGCGTTTCGTGGCGATAGACCCCATCGAGCAGTGTGCCCGTCGGACACACCTCGACACAATTGCCGCACTGTGAACAATTGAGCCATCCGCCATAAGTACCGATGACGGTATTGACGCCGCGATTGCCGGCTTCGATGGCGTCCTCACCCATCCATTCCGAACACACGCGAGTACACCGTTTGCACAGGATGCACCGCTGAGGATCGTTAGCGATCACCGGCGAGAGATACTTTTCCGGTGCGACGTTCTTGCCTTCGGTGAACCGCTGCTCCAGATCGCCCCAGTCAAAGACGACCTCCTGCAATTCGCATTCGCCGCCGCGATCGCATACAGGGCAGTCGAGCGGATGATTGGCAAGAAGAAATTCACCCATCGCCCGCTGCGCTTTCTCCACCTCTTCGCTGTTCGTCGTCACCACCATGCCGTCGGTGCAGTTGATCGTGCATGACGCCTGCAGCTTTGGCATCTTGTCAATGCGCACAAGGCACATCCGGCACGACGCCTGAAGTTCGAGGTCCTTGTAGTAACAGAACGACGGAACGCCGAAGCCCTTTTCTCGACACACGTCGATCAGGCGCGCGCCCTTATCAACCTCGAAGTCCTGCTCGTTGATGGTTATCTTGACCGATTCTGACATTCGTCTCCAGCTGTGGCCCTAAGCTGACTCAGAAGCTCCCGCCTCGGCAGCGGTAGCGGCATCGGTCGCCTCTGCTTCGCCGACAACGGCCTCGGTGCTATCAGCGGCATCGTTTACTTCCGCCGGAGTTTCGATGGCGGCTTCGGCCGCCTCTACGGGAACGTCAATCACGTCGGCAGCAACCTCTGAAGCCGGGCTCGCAGCCGGGATCCGCTTAGCGGTTCTCTTCTTCACCGGTTTTTCAGCCGGAGCCGCCTTCGGCGCGCTCGCAATGAATGCCGGTCGTTTATACTTAGGCCGCGTCTTTCCATGGCTTCCGGCAAAGATCTTACCGCGCCGCGTTCTCATATCACCTTTTCCCATACAACAGTCCTTTCTCCTACCTACATTTGGCCCTTTCCGAGCCTGTTTTCATTATCGTCCGAACCCGCAGCCAGCAAGGCAATGACCCGATCCTGGACCTTTGTGTTCGCCGCGAGCTTGCTGTGGCTTTCGCATACAAGGATCGTGTCCTTGACGTCCGTTACCGACCTTGCACCCATCTGTCGGGCCTCGGTAGAGGCCTCGAGGGACCGGAGCGTCACCGTCCCGTCGCCCGGAGCCAGCATCACCGGCCTCAATTCCTTGTCCGTCACCTTTTGCCCATCTGAGCGGGTGAAGCCCTTAGGCGAAAAAAGAGTTCTCCATTTATCGCCCTTCTCGTCGCGGTAAAGCACTATGGCATCGAGGGCCGTTTTGCAGTCAGAGCCGATGGCGTAGAGCGTGACCGGGCCGGGCTTGTCGGCCGCCGCGGCCAGCGCCTTGTGCAGCGCTTTGGCACGTGCAAGCGCGGCCTCAAAGTAGGCCGGTGCGATCTTTCGCTCTGCTGCCCCGAATTGCGACAGGAAATCCGGGTCGGTCATCGGGTTCCAACCGTATTTGGACCAGACCTTTGGATCATAGATATCAATATCGATCGGCTCCAATTTCTCATCGAGGACGCGAATTGTCCCCGGTGCAGGCAGCAACTGAAAAGCCGACGGGCACGAAAAGATCGTAAATCGCGAGGTGTCCTGCACGAACGGGACGTCAAATCGGAGCCCGGCGATAGAATATCCGTGCATAAAGCCTTCGAGCGCCGAGACCGATCCCTCATTCGGTGTCGCCAGCAGAATGATCCTGTCAAAGTGCTTTGCGCCGGCCCACGTCGGCACATGCTTCTTGTTACCCGACGGCAGGTCCGCATCGCCGTACATGGCCGCGTAGCGCGCGATCAGCCCGCCCATCGAATGGGCAACAATATCAAATTTGAGCCGAGGCTTGCCGAGCCGACGCTTTAGGTCTTCGACATCCTCGACCAAACGGCGAGCGTTAGTCACAAGGTCGAGTCGCCAATCGTATGGGAAGACGTATAGCGAATCTTCAAAGCCCTGCTCTGACGGCTCGTTCCATTTTTCCTCTCGATAGCCGCCGTTGACCGCCATCGCCTTGATAAAGTTGCCGTAGAAATCGGCGACCTGAAACGGGCCGACCTTGACCGAGCGGATAATGTCGCCCGGTATCAGGCCGTCAGCTACCTTCTCGGGATCACGGTTTATCGGCAGCCGCAGATCCTCGTTCTTTGACTTGAACGCCCTGATCCAAATACGCTCACCCGTTTGTTTATCGATCAGTTCCGAGCCCGTCAGGCCGGGAATCAAGATAACGGGAGCTTTGCCCTGCGCCCATAGCGAAAAACTCAGCGCGAACAACACCGCCGCGATCCGCAACGCACGAAAGGCTGAGCTTTTGAGGCCGAATCTCACTATTGAACATTTGGCTTGACGCCGTTCGAACTCACGTTGTCAAAGAGCCACTTCTTAAAATCACCCGGAAACTGCCGGATCGCCGACTGTATCGGCCACGCCGCAGCATCCGCAAGCGGACAGAAGGATTTGCCTTCCATATTGTCGCAAATATCGAGCATCAACTCAGCATCTTCGGGCCGGCCCTCGCCGATCGAGATGCGATTGAATATCTTAACGAGCCAGTCGGTCCCCTCGCGGCACGGCGTGCACCAGCCGCATGACTCGTGCTTGTAAAACTCGGTGAGATTTTTGGTCGATTCCATGATATCGACCGTCTCATCCATCACCATCAGCCCGCCCGTGCCGAGCATCGAGCCCGCAGCAACCAATCCCTCATAATCGAGCGTTACGTTCTGGCCGAGTATCTGGCCCGCATTCATAATGTAAACGCTTGAGCCGCCTGGAATTACTGCCTTAAGCTTCTTGTCCTTGCGAAGCATCCCGCCGCAGTCCTTCATAATGAACTTTTCCATGTCGGCGTAGCCCATCGGCAGCTCGTACACGCCGGGCTTCTTGACATGGCCACTGATCGACCAGAGCTTGGTTCCGCCCGATTTCTCGGTGCCGAGATCACGCCACTTGATGCCGCCCATCTCTATGATCTGCGGAACGGACGTAAACGTCTCGACATTATTCACGATCGTCGGACTGGCATACAGGCCTTCGACCGCCGGGAATGGCGGTTTCATTCGAGGATGCCCGCGAAAACCCTCGAGACTCGACAGCAACGCCGTCTCTTCTCCGCAGATATACGCTCCCGCACCTGTATGCGTATGCAAGTCGAATGAGAAATTCTTGTTCCCAAGGACCTTATCGCCAAGTATGCCCGCGTCCCGTGCTTCCCTGATCGCGATATCCATTATGTCGAGCAGGTAACGGTACTCGCCCCGGCCGTAGATGTAGCCGGTATTCGAGCCGAGTGCAAAGCCCGCGATGATCATCCCTTCGATCAGTGCGTGCGGGTCGTACTCCATCAGGTAGCGGTCTTTGAACGATCCCGGCTCTGATTCGTCGGCGTTACAGACGATGTATTTCGGCTTCGGATTATCACGCGGCACGAAAGACCACTTCATCCCTGTCGGAAAACCCGCACCACCGCGTCCGCGAAGGGCAGAATCCTTCACTTCCTGAATGATCGCGTCCTGCGTC
>CAZMQR010000139.1:0-6563 GCA_964568325.1 uncultured Chloracidobacterium sp.
TCGGGCAAGCCCGCGTGCAAGGCGCGTCGAAGCAATACAGGCAGCGATTCGCCTCGGCAAGCGCCTCAGCCGCAGTCATCGCCGGATTGATCGCGGCAAAATTACGCTCGATCTGGGTCATGTCGAGCGGTGTGCAGTAATTATTGTTCATGCGATTTGGCCAATAACCTCCTTGCTACGACTGCCAGTTCCGGAACCTTTACCGACACAGCATCCCAAACAATGTCGTAATCGACGCCGAAATATTCGTGGATCAACTTGTCCCGCATACCGGCGATCGAACGCCAAGGGATCTCGGGATGTTGAACACGAGTCTCGTCAGGAATTTGTTTGACCGCCTCACCGATAACTTCGATGCTTCTGACAAATGCCCTCTTCAAAACTTCATTTGTCCAGAAAGCCTCACGGTCGAGCAACTTTACCTCTCAGCTAAGAAAATCAGCCTCCTCGAGAATGTGCCGTAGATACTCGTCAATCGATAAGCCCATATTCGACCTCGGCCAGTATCTTCGGACCAATGTGTGGACTCAGAGATTCACGTGTGACAAGGTCAACCTTGCGGCCCAAGATGTCCTCGAGCAAAAAGCTCAGTTCCATAAACGTATCAAATGATTTTCGGCCAGGCCGAAACTCAACGAGCAGATCGACGTCGCTGTCATCGTCCTGCTCGCCCCGGACAAAAGAGCCAAACAGTCCAAAACGCTCGACACCGAGCCGATCTATCTCGTCACGTCTGGTAACCATCCTTTCCGCGATCTGTTGCTTTGTTTGAACAAACATAAAACTCCTAATCCGCCACGATCGCCTCGTACGCGTCGGGCCTACGGTCGCGGAAGAATTGCCAAGTGTTTCGCACCTCGCGGATCTTGTCCATGTCGAGGTCGGCGACGATGAGTTCGTCCTGATCGCGAGTGCCGACGGCAAGCATCTGGCCGCGCGGGTCGCAGAAATAGCTCTGGCCGTAAAACTCGCCGATGTTCCACGGGGCCTCAGTGCCGACGCGATTGATCGCTCCGACGAAGTAACCGTTCGCCACGGCATGCGCAGGCTGCTCAAGCTTCCAGAGGTATTCGCTCAAACCCGCAACCGTCGCTGATGGATTAAATATTATCTCGGCACCGTTCAGCCCGAGGCATCTTGCTCCCTCAGGAAAGTGCCGGTCGTAGCAAATATAGACACCGATCCGCCCGACTGCTGTATCAAAACACGGATAGCCGAGATTGCCCGGACGGAAATAGAACTTCTCCCAAAAGCCCGGATTGACGTGCGGTATGTGCGTCTTGCGATACGTGCCGAGAAACTTGCCATCGGCATCGATCACCGCAGCGGAATTGTAATAGACGCCCGTCTGCTCTTCCTCATAGATGGGCACCACGAGGACCATGCCATGCTGTTTGGCCACGTCCTGCATCAGCTTGACCGTCGGGCCGTCGGGAATTCGCTCGACCGCCTCGTACCAACGCGTCTGCTGCTCAGCACAAAAATACGGCGTCGTGAACATCTCCTGAAAGCACAACACCTGCACGCCCTGCTTCGCAGCCGCCTCGACAAACTGCATCTGATGGTCGATATTCGCCTTCTTGATCTCCTCGATCGGCCCATCTGAGCCGCCCACATTGTGTGCCTGTATTAGGCCCCCTTTGACAATTCGTGACATATCTATTTGATTGCGATCGCCGCGCTCGCCGGTCCCATCAAGGGCATCACGCGCGTCACTTTGAATCCCGCGTCCATGGCCAAGACGTCGAAATCTGCGCCTGAAAAATCATACCCGGCTTCCGTCTCGATCAGCATGTTCAGTGACATCAATAAACCGAACACATTCTTGCGCCTTTCATCGTCGATTATGTTCTCGATGATAACAAGAGAGCCCCCATCCGGCAGGGCATCGAACGCCTTTCCGATCAGCATCTTTTTGTCTGGCGTGCCCCAGTCATGCAGGATGTTGCCCATGGTGATGACGTCGGCTCTTGGCAGGGGATCCTTGAAGAAGTCGCCATCAGCAATTACCACTCGGTCAGCGACGCCGGCACGTTCTATCAACTCCGATGCGATTGGTCTTACGGCGGGAAGGTCGAATGACGTGCACTTCATGTGTGGGTTGTGAGACGCGACCTGAATCGAAAGATGACCGCCCGAACCGCCGACATCACAAAGAGTCTTGCACGATGAAAAATCGAACTCGGCTGCAAATTTGGCAAAATTTGCCATCTGTATACCGCCCATCGCCAAGACGAATTCGCGAAGACGTTCGGGGTCGGAATAGAGCATTTTGAAAACCTCTTTCTGGCCCGATTTGACCTCATTTTGCGGTTTTCCGGTCTTCAACCCCTCCTCGAGGTCGGCCCAGAAACGGTACAGCCGGTTGTCGGCCATTATCAGGATCCCGCCGATGTACGTTGGTTTACCCTCGTCGAGAAAGAGATCGGAATCGGCCGAGTTGCAATAAACGGAGGTTTCACGGATACCGGTCCGCCGCAGAAAGCCTAGTCCGACCAGAGTGTCAAGAAAGTCGTGGAGCCCGCGGTCATGGAGGCCGAGTTGTTCGGCGATCTGCTTTCCCGACAGTTCGCCCTTGGCAAGCAGAGTGAAAAGGCCCAAATTAGTCGCTGTCAGAAGCACCTTCGACCCCATAAATCCCAGTCCCACCTGCATGATCGAGGCTGGGCTTACTTCAGTTTGGTGCCGTGTCAATTCCATCAGGATTCTCCTTCTAACTCATCCAATTGATCCCCGCTTCGGGATTCCACTTGACCGTTGTTTTCTTCAGCTTTGTCCAAAACTCTATCGAGCTCTTGCCCGTGATGTCGTTCGCGCCGAATCGCGATTCGTTCCAGCCGCCGAACGAGAACGGCTCGCGCGGGACGGGCACGCCGATGTTGACGCCGATCATTCCGGCCGAGGCGTGTTCCATGATGTAACGGGCCATGCCGCCGCTTTGCGTAAAGACCGACGCAGCGTTGCCGTATGGATTGGCGTTCTCGATCTTTATCGCATCGTCGACCGTGTCGGTCCGCATGATCGAGATAACGGGGCCGAATATCTCTTCTGTAGCAACCGACATCTCGGGCGTCACGTAATCGATGACGGTCGGGCCGACGTATGTGCCACCCTCTTTGCCCTCGACCGTGGCGTTGCGGCCGTCGACGAGCACCTTTGCCCCGTCGCGTTCGGCCTCGGATATGTAGTTTTCGATGCGTTCTTTTGCGGCCTTTGAGATGACCGCACCAAGGTTCTTGCCCGGCACGACCTTGCGCGCTTCATCGCATATGCCCCGCACGATGTGATCGACATCGCCAACAGCCAGCATCGCCGCCGCCGCCATACACCGCTGGCCGGCACAGCCCGACATTGAGGCGGTAACATTGGCAGCGGTCATCGCCGGATTGGCGTCGGGCAGGACAAAGAGGTGGTTCTTGGCACCGCCTAGCGAGACGCATCGCTTTAGGGCGTTTGTGCTGCGTTGATAGACGAGCTTTGCCACTTTCGTCGAGCCGACAAAACTCACGGCCTCGATGTCGGCGTGATCACAAAGCCCCGTGACGATCTCTTTGCCGCCGTTAATGATGTTAAAGACGCCATCCGGAAGGCCCGCTTCCGCAAGCAGTTCGGCCATTCGCTGGCATGAGAGCGGCACCAGTTCGCTGGGCTTCATTATCATGGCGTTGCCGAGTACGAGCGCGTTGGGCATCGTCCAGTTCGGCACCATCAGCGGGAAATTGAACGGCACGATCGACGCGACGACACCGAGCGGAAAATGGTCCGTCCGGCACTCGACGCCCTTTGAGACCTCAAGGATCTCGCCCGACACAAGCTGCGGCATTGAGCATGCAAACTCCGTCAACTCGATCGATTTTTCGACCTCGGCCTTTGCCTCATCCCACGTCTTACCGTTCTCTTCCGAAACGAGCGCCGTCAACTCGTCAAGGTTCTCCTCGAGCAGTTGGCGGTACTTGAAGAACACCTGTACGCGTTCCTTGATCGGCGAATGCCCCCAGCTTTCCGCTGCGGCCTTGGCTGAAACGACAGCCGCGTTCAACTCATCGACGGTTGACATCGGAACGACCGAAAGTAGGCTCCCGTCGATCGGCGACGTCACATCGAGCAAATCGGTTGAACCGCTCTCGACAAACTCGCCATTGTAAAAATTACGGACCTTAGGATATTTCATTCTTGCTGCGGCCGCTTCCATCAAACCGTCTCCTCGCCGTCCGCCATTGCCGGCGGGGCTGCCTTCATCAACGCCCAATGAACGAAAAATGCGACACCAAAGCCAACGAACCACGCATAATCGTAAAGTACGCTAAGAGTAGGAATTATCAACCCAATCCACGCAAAAAAGCAACCTAAAAGCGTCGCGGCCACGGCCCGCCAGTTCCAACCGGCGTATTCGCCTCTTGTGCGATATAGATCGGCCAGCTTGAGGCCTTTCTTGCGAACGAGCCAATAATCGGCGATCAGGACGCCCGCGATCGACCCCAAACCGCCGCTGTATCCGACGAGCCAGCCAAAAATGTAACCGCTTGGGTCGGCCAGTAGCTTCCACGGCTGCATGAGAATGCCGATGATGCCCGTGATCAGGCCGCCCGTGCGGAATGAGATGAGTTTTGGAAATGCGTTGGCAAAATCGTTAGCCGGCGACACGACATTCGCGGCGATATTGACCGACAGCGTCGCCACGACGACCGTAAACATCGACACCGCAACCACGACCGGCTGCGAGAATTGTCCGACCAGTTTCACAGGGTCCCACGCATCCTTCGGGTCGAGCGTGTCTTTGAAAACGATCAACGCCGCCGAGGTTATCAAAATGCCCATCGCCGCAAAGATCGTCATCGTCGTCGGTAACGCAACGACCTGCCCGACGGCCTGTTCTTTTTGGCTTTTACCGAATCGCGTGAAATCCGGCATATTCAGCGACAATGTAGCCCAAAAGCCGATCATCGCGGTGAGGCTTGGGATAAATATCTTCCAAAACTCGCCGAGCGTCGTGAACTTGCCCGGCTCATCGAGAAGAAATCCAACGCCGCCGGCCTGATACAGGATCCAAGCGAGCAACAGCCCGGTCATCACGAGCACATACGGCGCGGCCCAGTTCTCGACGATGCGGAGCAGGTCCATTCCGCGATAGATGATCGCGATATTCATTGCCCAAAAGAGCAGGAACGAGAGCCAAACCGTCGGCGTGTGCCCGCCGATAGGGCCGCCAAGCAGCGTTTCCCAGCCCGGAATGAACGCCTTAAAGAACGTGTGTAGCGCCTCGCCGCCTATCCAAGCCTGTATGCCAAACCAGCCGCACGCAACGATCGCGCGCATCAGCGCAGGCAGGTTCGATCCCGTAGTTCCATACGCTGCGCGTGCAAAGACCGGGAACGGAATGCCGTATTTCGTCCCGGGATGCGAATTGAGCAAGATCGGCGCGAGCACGATCGTATTACCAAGCAGGATCGTCAGCAGCGCCTGCCACCAGTTCATCCCCGCCGCGATCAACCCCGACGCCATCATGTAGGTCGGTATGCAGTGGGCCATCGAGATCCACAGCGCGGCGTAGTTATACGTCGTCCAGTTGCGCTTGAGAACCGGCACAGGAGCGAGATCCTCGTTATACAGCGGTGAGGCCTCGATCTCGTCAAGAATGTGCGGCTGCAACTCAACGCGGCCGTCGTCGTGTTGGATGGTTTCGTTCATAGGCCGGATAGACTCACTTGCGTATATTTTTTATCAGGACGATATCTTGATTTCGCGAGCCGCGTGCAACAGCCAGACGTGTGCCTTCGGGGTTTAGGGCAAATTGGGCGATCTGAAATTCTTTGAAGGCGGTAAGCGGCGTCGGCTTCGTGCCGTCAAGCGGTTGAGTCCAGATGTTGGACGTCGTGCCGAGCGTGTTTACGAACAGGATGCCGTTGCCGGTTCTATTCCAGGCTATGCCAGGGTTCATACTCGCGGTGGCGGGTAGTTCAATAATTTTTAGCGGCGCGCCGCCGTCGATCGAAACGATGCCGAGCTTTAAGGGTTTGTCTTTTTCGCGGATAAAATAAGCGACCGATTTGCCATCGCGGGAAATCGCCGGAGAAATTGAATCTACATCCGTTAATCTAACGGCTTCTCCGCCTTTGAGCGGAGTTTTCCAGATGCGGAATACACCGTCCGCACGGCTCGTGTGAACCACCCAATCTTCATTCGCCGAAGCCGCTGCAAAGGCCGCATCGGTTCTCTCCACGACCTGCTGCACATTTTGCCCGTCGGAATCCATCTGAAAAAATGTGTTGCCGGGTAATAATTCTTTCGTGACGGGATCAACTATCCGGCTGAAAAAAGTTATCCGGTCGCCGCCGACCGAAAGTGACGGGAAAGTTTTCATAAACGCATAACCCTCGGTTAAAGGCTTCGGATTGCCCCCGTCAGCATCCATTCGCCAGATATTCTGCGCGCCGCCTTCGCTCGAAACAAAAACGATCTTGCCATCGTTTGTCCACGCGATGCCGCGTTCGCCATCGTCGGCAGCGGTCTTTGAATTAATGCCGACCGCGCTCGAAAAATCACTTTCCATCGTTAGCCAGATG
>CAZMQR010000140.1:0-6554 GCA_964568325.1 uncultured Chloracidobacterium sp.
TGCCGCGCGACCTCGTAAACGCAAAACCGGTGACGGCCGCCGTACGTGAGTTCTTCGGCTCGTCGCAGCTTTCGCAGTTCATGGACCAGACGAATCCGCTGTCTGAGATCACGCATAAACGCCGCCTGTCGGCCCTTGGGCCGGGCGGCCTATCGCGTGAGCGTGCGGGGTTTGAGGTTCGCGACGTTCACCCGACGCATTACGGCCGTATTTGCCCGATCGAGACGCCTGAAGGCCCGAATATCGGCCTCATTTCGTCGCTTTCATGCTTTGCACGGATCAATGAGTTTGGATTTATCGAATCGCCGTACCGTAAGGTCGTTGACGGTCGAGTGATCGAGTATGTACTGGTCAAGAATGGCGGCGATACTAAGTTCAAGCCCGGAGAACACGTCCCGATGGATGATGTCGAGTCGGCAAACAAGCGTATCAAGGATGGCAAGAAAGCTGAGTTTGAACCGTTTCCGTTCTACCTTACGGCATGGGAAGAGGACCGCTACATCATCGGCCAGGCCAATATTGAGCTTGATACCAAGGGCAACCTCGTGAATGAGCGTAACGCCGCGAGGCAAAAAGGTGAGTTCATCACGGCCGACAAGATGGACATCCAGTATATGGACGTCTCGCCTAAGCAGCTAGTATCGGTAGCGGCATCGCTGATCCCGTTCCTTGAGAACGACGATGCGAACCGCGCTCTCATGGGCTCGAACATGCAACGCCAGTCTGTGCCGCTGCTCTGTGCCGAATCGCCGTATGTCGGTACCGGTATGGAGAAGATCGCCGCCCGCGATTCGGGTGCCGTCGTTATCGCAAAGCGAAATGGCGTCGTTGACTACGTCGACTCTGAACGCATTATCGTCAAGGCCGACCATCAGGTGGACGGCACGATCTCGCGCGAAGTTACGGCCGACATCTACAGCTTGGTGAAATTCAAGCGTTCGAACCAGAACACCTGTATCAACCAGCGTCCGATAGTCCAGGTCGGCGAACGCGTCATCAAGGGCCAGGTCATCGCTGACGGCCCGTGTACCGACCGCGGCGAACTCGCCCTGGGCCGGAACGTGCTGGTGTCATTCATGCCGTGGCGCGGTTACAACTTTGAGGATGCGATCCTCGTGTCTGAGCGGCTTGTTCGTGACGACTATTATACGTCTATCCACATCGAGGAGCTCGAGATCGAAGCCCGCGATACCAAGCTCGGCCCCGAGGAGATCACCCGCGACATTCCGAACATCGGCGAGAACATGCTCCGCGACCTCGATGAGAGCGGCATTATCCGCATCGGCGCACAGGTCAAGCCGGGAAGCGTGCTTGTCGGCAAGGTGACTCCTAAGGGCGAAACTCAGTTGACCGCCGAGGAAAAACTGCTCCGCGCGATCTTTGGCGAAAAGGCCGGCGATGTTAAGGACGCAAGCCTGACCTGCCCGCCGGGCATTGACGGCACCGTCGTTGACGTCCAGATCTTTACGCGCAAGGGCCAGGACAAGGACGATCGCTCACTCGATATCGAGGGAATGGAGGAGGAAGCTCTCCACCGCGACCTCGACGACGAGATCCGTATTCTCCAGGAACAGCGTGACGAACGCATCTATGAGCTCTTTGACGGCCGTAAGCTGAATAAGGATATCGTTGACGGCAAGGACGTCCTGGTCAAGAAGGGCACGACCCTCTCACGCGAGGCCCTCGTCGGGATCGATGCCAAGCTGCTTCGAAAGGCGGATGTCGCTTCGGGCTCGGTCGATATCGCCGGTGAGATAAAGGAATACGAACAGCGGACCGAACGTCAGATCGACATTCTTCGCGACATCTACGACGAAAAGATCACGAAGCTCAAGCAGGGCGACGAACTGCCGCCGGGTGTGATCAAGATGGTCAAGGTCTTTGTCGCGATGAAGCGCAAGCTGAGCGTCGGCGACAAGATGGCCGGCCGCCACGGCAACAAGGGCGTGATCGCCCGTATCCTTCCTGAGGAAGATATGCCGTACCTGCCGGACGGAACCCCCGTCGAGATCGTTCTCAATCCGCTCGGCGTGCCCTCGCGAATGAACGTCGGGCAGATCCTTGAGACACACTTGGGCTGGACGGCGCGCGTGCTCGGGCTGCATTTCGCGACACCCGTATTCGACGGAGCGACCGAGAACGAGATCAAAGAATACATCAGCAAGGCGAACCGGAAATACGACGAGTTGGAACTGCCGCCCTCGGTCGGCCCCTCGGGCAAAACGCGGCTCTATGACGGCCTGACGGGCGAGCCATTCGAGCAAAAGGTCTGCGTGGGCTACATCTATATGCTCAAGCTCTCGCACCTTGTGGACGACAAGATACACGCTCGGTCGATAGGCCCGTACTCGCTCATCACGCAGCAGCCGCTGGGTGGTAAGGCGCAGTTTGGCGGACAGCGTTTTGGCGAAATGGAGGTTTGGGCGCTCGAGGCCTACGGTGCGGCCCACATCCTGCAGGAATTGCTCACATGCAAATCCGACGACGTAGCCGGCCGCTCTAAGATCTACGAAACGATCGTCAAGGGCGTGTCGAACTTCGAGCCGGGCATTCCCGAATCGTTCAACGTCCTTGTCCGCGAGCTTCAATCGCTCTGCCTCGACGTGGAACTGATCCAGGAACACGAGATCGACCCTGAAGAGGTTGTCGCTGGCGTGGATGCGCTCGTGGGAGTTGATTAATAAGCAGCTTCGGTCTTTGGCTTTGGGTTTTCAGCCTTTGCTGTTGACCCTGGGACGTCAAAGACCGAAAACCAAAGGCCAAAGACCGATTAAGAGAAATCATGTTTCGATTTAACGAAAGCACAAAGACGCAATTGACCGCCAATTACGAGGCAATCCGCATCTCGCTTGCCTCGCCCGAGCGTATTCGCTCGTGGTCGCACGGCGAGGTGACAAAGCCCGAAACGATCAACTACCGCACCTTTAAGCCGGAGCGCGATGGCCTGTTCTGTGCTCGCATCTTCGGCCCGGTCTCGGATTGGGAATGTCTCTGCGGAAAATACAAGCGGATGAAACACCGCGGCGTGATATGCGACAAATGCGGCGTCGAGGTCACTCAGAGCAAGGTCCGCCGCGAGCGGCTCGGCCACATCGAACTCGCCAGCCCGTGCTCGCACGTCTGGTTCTTCAAGGGGCTGCCGTCGCGCATCGGCCATCTGCTCGATATCACCCTGCGCGATCTCGAGAAGATCCTCTACTTCGAGACATATATCGTCGTCGATCCGGGCGACGTACCCGATCTAAAACAGAAAGACCTGCTCAATGACGAGCGGTTTCGCGAACTGACCCGCGAGCATCCGGCCGGCTTTGTCGCCAAGATGGGTGCCGAGGCGATCAAGGATCTTCTGGGCCAGATCGATGTGGTGGAGTTGGTTGACGATATGCGTCAGCGGATGAAGGAAGAGACCTCGCAGCAGAAGAAACTCAAGTATTCTAAGCGGCTTAAGGTGGCAAACTCCTTCCTTCGTTCGCAGAATGATCCGACGTGGATGATCCTCGACGTGATACCGGTGATACCGCCAGAGCTTCGGCCGCTCGTTCCGCTGGATGGCGGACGATTTGCGACCAGTGACCTAAACGATCTCTATCGTCGTGTGATCAACCGCAACAACCGCCTTAAGAAGCTCATCGAACTCAAGGCCCCTGAGGTCATCGTCCGCAACGAGAAGCGAATGCTGCAGGAGGCCGTCGATGCCCTCTTCGACAATGGCCGGCGCGGACGCGTTCTCCGCGGAGCGAACAATCGCCCGCTCAAATCGCTTTCGGGCACGCTCAAGGGCAAGCAGGGACGCTTTCGCCAGAACCTGCTCGGCAAGCGCGTCGATTACTCCGGCCGTTCGGTGATCGTCGTCGGGCCCGAACTCAAACTGCACCAGTGTGGCTTGCCCAAGAAGATGGCCCTTGAGCTTTTCAAGCCATTCATATACAACAAGCTCGAAAAGGACGGACACGCGGCCACGATCAAACAGGCTCGTGAGATGGTCGAGCGACAGGAGCCGACCGTCTGGGACATCCTCGAGGATGTCATCAGTGAGCACCCGGTGCTCCTTAACCGGGCGCCGACGCTTCACCGTCTCGGCATTCAGGCATTCGAGCCGGTGCTGGTCGAGGGCAAGGCGATCAAGATCCATCCGCTCGTCTGCACGGCGTTCAACGCTGACTTTGACGGCGACCAGATGGCGGTCCATATACCGTTGTCGGCCGAGGCACAGATCGAGGCGAGCGTGCTGATGCTGGCGTCGAAGAACCTCCGCAGCCCGGCGAGCGGCCAGCCGATCGCCGTCCCGTCGCAGGACATCGTTCTCGGGTGCTACTACCTGACGCTCGGCCGCGAGGGCCTCAGGGGCGAGGGCAAGGCATTCTCGTCGGTAGATGACGTTCTGCTCGCGCTCGACGCGGGTGTCGTCGAGACGCAGTCCAAGATCAGACTTCGCTGGAAAGGCGACCTCATCGATCTAACGATCGAGCACAACAATCAGGACGTTCTCCGGGCCTCCGTTCGGGAGAATGTCGATCAGGTGATCGACACGACCGTCGGCCGAGTCATCTTTAACGAACGACTGATCCGTGACGGTCTGCCGTTTGTCAACGGTGTGCTCAAGAAGAAGGGCCTGCAATCGCTCGTTACCTTTTCGCAGTTGCGTTTAGGCGACGAGGCGACCGTCGCCCTGCTCGATGACCTCAAGACGATGGGCTTCTTGTATGCAACGAAAGCCGGCGTCTCTATCGGCATCGACGACATGGTCACGCCGACCAGCAAGAAAGGCATTATCGACAAGGCCCTCAAGGAGGTCGAAAAGCTTCGCAAGCAGTACGAGGACGCGACCATGACCGACCTCGAACGCACCAACAAGGTTACGGCCATCTGGTCGGACGTTACGGATCATGTCGCCCAGGAGATGTTCAAGGCGATGCACACGCGTGAGCAGGAGCGGAACGAACTCAATCCGATTCTTGTCATGGCTGACTCCGGTGCCCGAGGTTCTGACGCCCAGATCCGTCAATTGGCCGGCATGCGCGGCCTGATGGCAAAACCGTCGGGCGAGATCATTGAGAATCCGATCCTCGCAAACTTCCGTGAGGGGCTGGACGTTCTACAGTACTTTATCTCGACGCATGGCGCCCGTAAGGGACTTGCGGATACCGCTCTTAAGACGGCTGACTCAGGCTACCTCACTCGTCGCCTGGTCGACGTCGCGCAGGACGTGATCGTTTCTGAAGAAGATTGCGGAACGCTGAAGGGCGTCTGGACCGAGGCCATCATCCGCAATGGTGAAGAGGTCGAATCACTTCGTGACCGCATCGTCGGTTATACGGCGCTTGACGATGTTATCGACCCTGTCGATGCAACGCTCATCGTCAATGCCAACGATGAGATCTCAGAGGAAGCTGCCGGCCAGATCCAGCTTTCGGGCTTGCAGCGTATCCGCATCCGCAGCCCGCTGACCTGCGAGGCACGTCGCGGCGTCTGCGTAAAGTGCTACGGCCGCAATCTGGCAACCGGCAATACGGTCGAGATCGGAGAGGCAGTCGGTGTTATCGCTGCGCAATCGATCGGCGAACCGGGCACGCAGCTTACAATGCGGACGTTCCACGTCGGCGGCACGGCCCGTCTCGAGCAGGAGACCAAACATACGGCCGCTATGGACGGCACCGTTCGGTTCAGCTCTGAGATGAAGGTAATCAAGAACCGCGCGGGCGAGTTTGTCAGCATGCGCCGCCAGTCTGAGATCGCTCTTGTCGATGATCGTGGCCGCGAGGTCGCACATTATAAGGTCGTTTACGGTGCCCAGGTCCACGTTAAGGACGGGCAGAAGGTCAAAGAGGACGATGTGCTCGTGACATGGGACCCGTTTACGTTCGCGATCCTTACCGAAGAATCTGGGACCATCAAGTATCAGGATCTAAAAGAGGGTAAGACGGTCGAGGAAGAGATCGATAAGGTCACCGGGCAGAAGCGGCTGGTGGTCAAAGACTCTGACGAGAAGAATCAGCCCCGCATCGAGATCCGGAGCGGTAACAACAAGGTGCTCAAGACCTATCAGATGCCCATTCGGGCCAACCTGCTCGTCGATGACGGCGATACCGTAAAGGCCGGCGACATCATCGCAAAGATCCCGCGCGAGACGACAAAGACCAAGGACATCGTCGGCGGTCTGCCGCGCGTCGTCGAACTATTTGAGGCACGCCGCCCCGGCGAAACGGCCGTTATGAGCGAGATCAACGGAGTGGTCAAATTTGGCCCGATCTCAAAGGGTAAACGCAAGATCGTGATCATCGGCGATGACGGTACCGAGCGCGAATACGATATTCCGCGCGGTACGCACATCAATGTTCAGGAAGACGACCGCGTGCGTTCAGGTGAACCACTGATGGACGGGCCTCTGAACCCGCACGACATCCTGCGCGTGCTTGGAATGGAAGCGCTTCAGAACTATCTTGTTAATGAGATACAGGAGGTCTATCGTCTGCAGGGCGTGAACATCAACGATAAGCACATCGAGGTGATCGTTCGCCAGATGCTTCGATGGGTCAAGATCAAGGAGGTCGGCG
>CAZMQR010000141.1:0-6550 GCA_964568325.1 uncultured Chloracidobacterium sp.
GTGATGTCGACGGCAGCAGAACCATTACGGCTGCACCCACCGCTACAGCAAATACGCCGATCCATAGACGAATGCTAAACGCACGTTTCATGTTCTTTTCTCCCCGTATGTCAATTTTCGTGGTCATCGATAATTTAACATATTTCAGCCGTTCGCGACCACAAATATTCGGCCGTGCCGTGGATCAGGGCTCTTGTAGGGCAGCTTATTGAGGCAGGACGAGGACAACTTGCAGCCGACGATTCCTGGCGCGGTTCGCCGCCGTCGTGTTCGGGGCTATCGACGCAGTCGAACCGAATCCTTTCGCGACAATACGGCCCTCCGCGACACCCAGCGAAGCGAACTTATCGGCGACGGCATATGAACGCCGTTCCGTCACCGTCTGAATGAGGTCCGGATCGCCGCCGTTGTCGGTGTGGGATTCGACCGAGATCCGGTAATCGGGGTTGTTCACCAGCAGTTCAGCGAGCGCCGTCAATTTGCCGTCGGCCTGCGGCATAAGGTTACTCGATCGCGGCCCGGCCCACATAGATTCAGGAAGTGTCAGGACGATCCCGCGTTCGTTCTTAGCTACCGTGCCGTACTTCTTCTGTGATGCTATCAAGTCGGCTTCGGCCCCACGCAGCTTGGCGTCGGCCGCTTCCTTGTCCCGAGTTTCCTGTTCCTTTTGCTTTTCCGCCTCTAACGTCGCCAGGCGGGCCTTAGTGGTGTCCATTTCGACACGCATACGGCCTATCTCCTCGCGGAGTCGTCCATTCTCATCCCGAAGCTCTCGGACCTGATTTGAATAGTTCAGCGAATCCCGCTCGGCAAGTTCACGGTTGCGCGTCTCACGGGCGAGTTCCGCTCGCAGGTCCGTAAGTTCATTCTGGGCCGACGTGAACTTCTCTTCCGCCGCTCGGATCTCTTCGTCGGCACGTGTCTTTTCATTGCGCTTTTCGCGGGCGGCGCGTGCCTGGCTTGCCGCGACCTCGGCCTTGACAGACGCCGCCACCGATCTGCGCGCTGTCATATCGACCGTGTCCGAATCGCGCCCGGCCAACCAGCCATTCTTGGCGTTCTGCAAGAGCGTCTCCGCCTCGGCAAGATCGGCAGGAGCGTCACGCTCGGCGCCGGCGAACTTAGCCAGCGCCACGCCTTGTATCGCCTGAAGTACCGCCGACGGCGTTTTCGCATAATCGGTCTCAGCTATCTCGGGCGTCCTCGGATCGCGAAAGTAATCGCTCGAGTTACCAAAATAACTGATCGCCGGCATCGTATTGATGCGCTTGCCGTCGGTCGTCGTTGGATACAGGTTCTCGAGCATGATCTGCTGGCTCGGGCGCGCGACCATAAAATGCGGCTCAGCGGTAATGATTATCGAAAAGGTCTGCAGCGGCGTCGTGACATTGATCTTTGAATTTATAAAAAAGAGGCCGCTGCGCTTTATCTCGCCAAGATTATCTACCTGGCCGGTCGGAGAAACGGCCCACACAACATACGTCGCATAGCCGGGGCCAAGCTCAAACGGGCGCGGCATATTATCGACCGACAATTCGACGCGCGTCCCGGTTCGGTTCGTCCGCTTCACCCTTGCATTTCCCTTCATCCTCGGAAATCTGGTCGTGCCACGGAACGACACAAGGACCGTGTCGTCGAGCGGATAGGTAATGGCCGTCGT
Organism: uncultured Chloracidobacterium sp.; assembly: GCA_964568325.1. Lineage (GTDB taxonomy): Bacteria > Acidobacteriota > Blastocatellia > Pyrinomonadales > Pyrinomonadaceae > OLB17. Next base: position 1,661 of record CAZMQR010000141.1, read on the forward strand.
CTTTCGAGCCACATCTACCTGGCCAAACGTAACTACTGATAACACAAAGGTTAGGATGATACCGGCCATGGCCGAATGGGTGCGACGTCTTATCATAAGGATGTCTCCGAACATTGTTAAGAAGATGCCACAGCTCTATCTCACGTTGCAACCAACACGGTTTGGACAGGCGCCGCAAAAGTAAAGTATATTCAAGTCTTTACGCTCGGATGAACGATCTCAACCGCCTGCTCAAATACGTCCGGCCATTCTGGTTGAGCTTTGTCCTGGCGCTGGTGGCGATGGTCCTCGCTGCCGTGTTCGAAACGGCGATCGGTGCACTGCTCGTCCCGATCTTTGACCAATTCTTTTTCCAGAATCCTGCGCCGCAGACAAAAACCCTCTTTGACCTCAACAGCTTGATCCCGCGTGACGATTGGTATCGTGCGTGGCTCGTCATATCAGGGCTCTTGATCGCATTTGCTATTCTTAAGGGGATCGCTGAGTATTTTTCGACCTATCTGATGGCCCGTATCGGCCAATCCGCTGTCCTCAGCCTTCGCGGCGAGTTGTATTCGCACCTGCTTGCGCAATCAACTGCGTTCTTTGAGCGTCACCGGACTAATCACCTTGTGTCTCGACTCGTCGTAAGCTGTTCTGCGATCGAGGCGGCCGTCTCGTCAAACCTTCGCGACGTGATCCGCGAGGCCGTACTGCTGATCGCTTTTCTCTCGGCCGCTCTCTACTTCAATTGGCGCCTTGCTCTCGGCTCGCTAATTCTACTTCCGCTTATCGGATATCTCACCTCCACGGTGAGCAATCGAATGCGAAAGCTCGCAGATGTTTCGCTCGCGGGCAATAAGGAGATAACTGACACGGCGCAGGAAGCTCTCGCAAACAATGTGATAGTAAAGGCCTACAGGGCCGAACCGCGCGAGCACAAACGCTTCTTCAGGGCGGCGGCGACCATCGCTCGTGCAAATCTTCGTTCTGCTCGCATCTCGGGCCTGTTTCCGCCGGCGTTCGACATCATCGCAATTCTCGGCATCATCGTGCTCTTCTATTTCGGCCTTCGCGAGATCAACGCCGCTCGAATGGATCCGCCGCAGTTCTTCACGTTTCTGTACTTTCTCTTCCGCAGCTTCGATCCGCTGCGCAAGATCTCGCGGCAGCACAATGAGATATCCAAAGCGTTCGCGGCCGCCGGCGACGTCTGGAACATCATGGACGATAACGAAGTGATCCCGGAAAAGCCCGACGCGGTAGATGTCGGGCGGCTGGAACATGCGATCTCGTTTCGCAACGTGTCCTTCCGCTATCGCAGCAACCGGAAACCGATCATCGACGGGATAGACCTTGAGGTGCCGCGTAATTCGGTGATCGCCCTCGTGGGCCGGAGCGGCGGCGGAAAATCGACGGTAACGAAGCTCGTTCAGCGACTATACGACCCTATTGAGGGCAGTATCTGCTGGGACGACACCGACCTCCGCGATGCAACTCTTGCAAGCGTCCGGCAGCAGATCGCTCTCGTAACTCAGGAGACTGTGCTTTTCAACGATTCGGTCCTGCGAAACATTTCATACGGGCGGCCCGACGCGAGCGAGGATGAGGTCCGCGAGGCCGCTCGGATCGCTCTTGCAGACGAGTTCATCGAACAGTTGCCTGAGCGATATGACACTATGCTCGGTGAGCGTGGCATCCTGATCTCGGGCGGCCAACGCCAGCGGATCGCTATCGCACGAGCGGTGTTGATGGATGCTCCGGTCCTGATACTCGACGAGGCAACTTCAGCCCTGGACACCGAGAGCGAACAGCTTGTCCAAAAGGCCCTCGCTAACCTTATGCGCGGCCGCACATCGCTTGTTATCGCTCACCGGCTATCGACGGTTCGCCGTGCCGATCGAATAGTTGTTCTCGAGAAGGGCCGTATTATCGAGTCGGGCAACCACGCCGAACTGCTCGCACAGAAAGGGCTCTACAGCCGCCTGTACGAGATGCAGTTCGCAGATGATCTGGAGTGAGGTTTTGCGACGGTAGGCATCAATGATATGACAAGGCACCAGATAGGCTTATGAGATCAATGACAGGCTTTGGCCGCGGAACGTCCGCGGGCGACGAATTCAACATTACGGTCGAACTAAAATCGGTAAACAACCGCTTTCTCGACCTGAACCTTCGGCTACCGGCCGAACTGCAGGTCCTCGAATCGAACGTCAAACAGCTCGTCAGCAGCCGGGTTGCCCGCGGACGCGTTGAGGTAAATCTGCAATACGACAGATCGAGTGAGACACAGTTCGAGCTAAACAGGCCGCTGATAACGGGTTTTCTTGCCGCAATGCGTGAGATGCAGGAGGAATTTCACCTCGCCGGCGAGCCGGATCTTAACGTCATCGCTCGACTGCCAAATGTCGTCAATACAAAAAAGGAGGCGCCGGGTCAGGCCTTTCTCGCCGCCGTCGAAACCGCCTTCTCTGCGGCTATCGACGATCTCAACGCCATGCGCTCGAACGAGGGAGCGATGCTTGCCGACGTTCTCAGTTCCCTGTTGAACAACATCGAATCCCGAATGTTACCGATCGAAGCCGAGTCAGGCGCTGTCGCCGACGAGTATCGCCTTCGCCTGACAAAACGCGTCGGCGACATGATCGCCAAGGCCGAGTCGCAGATCGACCTCGACCAGGGCCGCCTCGCGCAAGAGGTCGCATATCTTGCTGACCGGGCCGACATTTCAGAAGAGATCGCGCGGCTGCGGAGCCATATCGAGCACTTTCGCCAGATCATGGCCGAGGAAACCGACGTTGGCAAACGGCTCGATTTCCTCACCCAGGAATTAAACCGCGAGGCCAACACCATCGCCTCAAAGACCAACAATATGAAGGTCAAAGAGAACGCATTGGCGATAAAAAGCGATATTGAGAAAATTCGCGAACAAGTCCAGAATATCGAATAAGAATTAGCGGCGGATCACAAATTCTTCCTTTTGAATGAAAGGCAATCTCATCATCATTAGTTCTCCGTCAGGCGGCGGAAAAGGCACGCTGATCAAAGAGGTGCGCGGCCATCTGCCGGACCTCGGCTATTCCTGCTCGCACACGACGCGGCCTCAACGCTTTGGCGAGGAAGAAGGACGTGAGTATTTCTTTATCAGCGACGACGAATTTCGCCGGCGCATCGATGCCGGTGACTTTCTCGAGTACGCTAACGTCCACGGCCATCTCTACGGAACGTCGCTCGCAGAGAGTCGTAAGGTGTTCAACTCGGGCCGAGACCTCATCGTCGAGGTCGATGTGCAGGGCGCTTTGCAGATCATGGAAAAGGACGAACTCGCCGATTCGCGGATCAGCATTTTCATCCTGCCGCCTTCGTTCGAGGTACTCCGGGCCCGCCTTACGGCCCGAAATACTGAATCCGAAGATGGCCTGCGGACCAGGCTTCGAAATTCGTTCGACGAGGTCATGCAGTTCTCGAAATTCGATTATGTAGTGATAAACGATGACCTTACGGCGGCGGCGCGGCAAATGGCGGCGATAATCGTCGCAGAACGACAGACCGCGACTAGACAAAACGACGCGATTCGGAGTATTCTTGATAGTTTTGATGCCTCGAGGCATCTTTTCGAAGGAGAATGACCCACGGAATGGCCGACGAAACCAAAGCGATCGAACAAGAACAGGACGAGGCGGGCGAACCCGAAGAAGAGATCATCGACCCGCCCGATATCGATTCCAAGTACCGGCTCATCATCCTCGCGGCGCAACGCAGCAAGCAGCTTCAACGCGGAGCGCTGGCCCGCGTTGACGCGGATCTCCGCAAGACCAAGCCGACCCGCGTCGCGATGAAGGAATTTGCGGAGCGAAAGGTCAATTTCCGCTTCACCGACCAAACCGAAGAAGAAGCCGCTGAATAGCCAGAACTCTTCGCAAGTCGATAAACCGCAGATCGCACAGATAGAGCAGATAGAGGGAAATAAAAAAGGCAGGCCTGGACCTGCCTTTTTTATCTGTTCCTATCTGCGTCATCCCTTCATCTGCGGTTAAGTTGACGTGGCTATTTCACGCTACATTCCTTTATAGTTCGGCCCGCCTCCGCCTTCGGGCGTGACCCAGTTGATGATCTGATAAGGGTCGGCGATGTCGCACGTCTTGCAGTGGACGCAATTCGAAAAATTGACCTTTAGCTCCTTTCGGCCTGTGCCCGCGTTCTCTTCCATCTCGTAAACCGCTGCCGGACAAAATCGCTGACATGGATTGCCATATTCCTCGACACAACGCGTAGCGCAGATCTCGGTATCGAGCACATGCAAATGTGACGGCTGGTCTTCGTCGTGGGCGACCGCGCCGTAGAAAACATCCGTTACCTTATCGAACGTCAGTTCCTTATCAAACGGGACACCGGCATACCGCTTCCCGTTTTCCGTTTTCCCTTCTCCGCTTTGCGTTAATGTTTGCATCCGCTCATGCCCGGCAACGTGGTGCTCGTGCGGCATAAAGCCCCACGCCAGCCCGCGGGTGAGATATTGAAGCCCCGTGTTTATCAGCGCCGACCAGCGGCCCTTCTGGAATGCCGCATGAAAGTTTCTCACCGGATGCAGTTCGTCATAGATCCATGAAAGATTCACCTTCTCTTCGTAATGCCGGAGCGTCTGTGACGAGAAATCCTCATGCTCGAACGCACCGATGATCGTCTCGGCCGCAAGCATTCCGGATTTCATCGCGGTGTGAATTCCTTTGATTCGCTGCCCGTTCAGCATCGATGCCGATTCACCCACGAGCAGCACTCCATCGGCATACAGCTTTGGCTGCGTCCAATAGCCGCCGGCGTTGATGGTTTTGGCTCCGTACTTGATCATCTTGCCGCCAGCGAGGACAGAGGCGACTTTTGGATGCGTCTTGAACTTCTGAAATTCTGCGT
>CAZMQR010000142.1:0-6541 GCA_964568325.1 uncultured Chloracidobacterium sp.
TATAAGCAGCCGTTTGGTCGTCGTTGAGCGTGGCCGCTCCCTCGGCTTCCTTGCCAAAGGTGTCGAGCCCCCTCTTCACAAAACAGCGTCCGGCCTCATCAACGTTGGGACATTCCTCACGCTGCCCCATCGTCGGCACCTTGATCAGGACCTCATCAGCCTTGTCGGTCGAATCCTGAATGATCGCCTCTTCAACGCCGACGCCCTCAAGCGCCGCGCGAATATCATCGGCCGGCGGCTTGCTCCGAAACTTAACGGTCGCGACCGTTCCGCCCCTGAAATCCACTCCGAGGTTAAAAGCATCCGTTCCGCCAGGCGTGAATTGGCGGCCGATAGCCGAGCCAAGCCCGGCCAGCAGGATAACGATCGAGACCATGATGAGCGGTTTTCGCCAGCCCATCCAATCGACGTCTATGTTCTTAAAGAATTCCAGCATCTAAATACTCAATTTCGCCATGTTCGGACGCTTCTCCAGGAGCCACATAAAGATGGTCCGCGAAACGAATACGGCCGAGAACAAGTTGATCAACAATCCAAGGACGAGAGTAACCGCAAACCCGCGGATCGGGCCCGAACCATAAATATAAAGGATCACCGATGACAGGATCGTGGTGATATGCGTGTCGATGATGGTGATGAACGCGCGGTCAAATCCAAGCTCGATCGCACTCGGAATGGACTTCCCGTCTCGCAGTTCTTCTCGGATGCGCTCAAAGATAAGCACGTTCGAGTCGACCGCCATACCTATGCCCAAGATCAGCCCCGCGATACCCGGCAGCGTCAGCGTAGATTTGATCATCACCAGCGCAGCCATGGTCAGCACCATATTCAGCACCAACGCGACCACGGCATTTACGCCGGAGCCGCGATAGTAGAACAACATGAACGCCACAACGAAGATCAGGCCGCCAAGCGACGCCTCAACGCCGGCCTTGATCGAATCGGCTCCCAAGCTCGGCCCGACGGTGCGTTCCTCCTGATACTCGATCTTCGCCGGCAAGGCGCCTGACTTCAGGGTGAGTGCCAGGTCTTCGGCTGACTCCTTTGTAAATCGGCCCGTGATCTGTCCCTGATCGAATATCTGCGACTTGATGTAGGCAGCCGATTTTACCTCACCGTTCAGGACGACGGCCATGTAATTGTTGATGTTCTTGCCGGTCCAGTCGCCAAACTTCTGGGCCCCCGCAGGTTTCAGCGAAAAGCTGATCTCAAAATCTCGATCGCTTCCCGTCCGTGATCCTGCGTTTGCCTCTCGCAACTCGCTCCCGTCAACGATCGCCGGATACTCGACCACTACGAACTGTTTTGGTTTTGCAGGATCCGGTGTTGCATTCGACGACTTACTTGTCGGCTCATCCTTATCTGCGTATGGCAGTATCCGCCTGTTCGCCGGGATCGTGCCGCCCATTGATTGCTTTGCAGCCTCCTCGGTCGGATACGTCTGCACAGGTTGCGGATTTGGCCCACTTACCACCTTCATCAAGGCGAGATTGGATTCGGCCCCGATCAGGTTCTTGATACGTTCCGGGTCATCTACGCCGGGCATCTGCAGCAGTATCTGTCCGGACGACTCAGCACCGTGCTTTTGGAGCGTTGGCTCCTTTACGCCAAACGCGTTGATCCGGCTGTCGATGATCTTCATCGCCTGATCAACTGCCTGTATCTTTAGCACCTGCTGGATCTGCGACGGCAGCGTCCATCGGATCGTGTTGCCAGTCGTGCTCTCCGTCCAGTTGACGAAATCGACCTTCTTCTTTACCTCATCTATGACAGCCTGGGCCTGTGCCGGGTCCGACAGCGTCAGCTCGACCGCGTAATTCGCGCCGTCAGCGATCACGTTGTTGCCGCTGACGGGCAGTTTGGCGTCCGTCGCCGCCGTCATCGCTGCCTGCGCGTTGTTCTCTGTAAGCGTCTTGAGGTAATCGTCCGTTTTGACCCGCATCACGAGGTGCGAACCGCCCTTGAGGTCGAGACCGAGATTGATATTCTCGGCAATGTTCGCCTTGATCCCTTCCCACGAGAGATCAGCCGACGACGGCGTACGCCGCGGCCCGATCACGAGATAGATGCCCGCGAGCGTGATGGCGATGATGATCGCCGTCCTGATCCATAAACCGGTGTTCTTCATTCTGGTAAACTACTCTGGCTTTTTGCCCACGACCGCACTCTTGCCGACCTCGAGGAATGACTTGTCCGCACTCACGATGATCAAGCTTGTTTCGCGAACCTCCTTGACCGTGCCGATAATGCCGCCATTGGTGACGACCTCGTCGTTGATCTTAAGCGAGCCGATCATTTCTTGAAGCTGCTGCTTCTGCCGTTTCTGCGGCAGTATCACGAGGAAATAAAAGATGCCAAAGATAAAGACGAATGGAAGCAGCGTCCAGATCAGACTGCCGCCACCGGCCGCTTCACCTTCAAAAAGCAGTAAGGAAATATTCATCGCAGATCGAGTCAAAAAGACAAAAGCAAAATAATATACATTTGTCGCGGCTTAATCAAACGCCGCGTCGTTCTCTTGAAGTTTTTCAAGAAAGTCTTTCTTAAAGATACGATACGTCCCCTCGATTATCGCCGCCCTGGAGCGCCGCATTGTCTCGACAAAGAACGCAACATTGTGGTGTGAGATCATTATCGCCGCATTCATCTCGCCCGCCTGGTATAGATGCCTGAGATAGCCCCGCGAATAGCGTTTGCAGACCGAACAGCCGCAATCCGGATCAAGCGGTTCGTCGTCGAGGGCGAACTTGGCGTTGCGGATGTTGATCTTGCCGCGTGAAGTAAATGCGCCGCCCGTGCGCCCGTTTCGCGTCGGTATCACGCAATCGAACATATCCACACCATGTCCGACCGCCTCGACAAGGTCCTCAGGCGTCCCGACGCCCATGAGATACCTCGGTGCGTCAGCCGGCATTTGCGGTGTGAGAAACTCCAGCACGCCATACATCACCGGCTTCTCTTCACCAACGCTCAGCCCGCCGATCGCGTATCCGTCAAACCCGATCTCGACCGTGCGGTCAAGGCTTTCTTTCCGGAGGTCCAAGTGTCCCGCCCCCTGAACAATCCCAAATAACGATTGGCGGCCATTCAATTCAGAACCGGGAGCGGTAGCGACCGGATTCTTTATGCCTGATGCTGATTCAAGTTCAAAGAATCCGGTCGCTACCGCTCCCGGTTCTGAGTTGAGCTCATCAAGTCTCTTCTTCGACCTCGCCGCCCATCTCGCAGTCAATTCCAGACTCTGTTTCGTCCGTTCGTGCCCCGCATCGCCGGGTGGGCATTCGTCAAAGACCATCACGATCTCGGAATCGAGAGCCGCCTGCACCTCCATTGATACCTCGGGCGAGAGAAACTGCTTACTCCCGTCCAAATGCGAACGAAACTCGACGCCTTCTTCCGTCAGCTTTCGCAGGTCCGTCAGTGAAAACACCTGAAACCCTCCGGAATCGGTGAGAAGCGAACGGTCCCACGAAGTAAATCTATGCAGCCCGCCAAATTCGCGAATAGCCTCAATTCCCGGCCGCAGAAATAAGTGATACGTGTTCGCGAGAATGATCCGCGCATCGATCTCGCCCTCAAGCCACTCAAACCGAACGCCCTTTAACGCACCCTGCGTCCCGACCGGCATAAAGACCGGCGTTTCGATCACGGACCGCCGCGTCGTCAACACGCCGGCGCGCGCATTGCCGTCCGTCGCAGTTATCTGCCAGTCAAGGGGTTTCTTCATAAATAGGTGTCAGTAGCCCGACCGTGAGGGAGGGCGCCCGCAGCATCCACAGCGCGTAGATATGCGCGAGCGCCCTCCTCACGGTCGGGCTACTGACACGGGCGGCTATCTTCTTTTTCCGATCAGCGACCAGATATTCGGGGCACCGATCGCTGTCTCGGTCACGATGACGCCGTCCTCATTAACGAGCACCGCCGACGGCGTGCCAAACATGCCGAGAGTTGCAGCCGTTCGGTGGCCCTCATCCAGGACTATCGGCGAGATCAGTCCAAACTCCCGCAGCGTCTCTTCGTCGCCGTCAGAGAAGACCAATAGATTCGGCTCGTCGGCATTTTTTGATTCGTCCCAATTACGCAGATCAGGCAGCATCGCCGAACAATGCGAACAGCCCGTGCTCCAAAAAGCGACAAGAGTCTGCTTGCCTTTCAGGTCAGCATCGGTAAGCCTCTGGCCTGAAAGGTCAGTAACCGAGAGTTCCGGCACGGCCTGGCCGATCTTCAACGTCTGCTCCGTGCCGTTGCCGTTCGTGTAATGGGCAAACTCCCGGCCCGCGTCGTCCGCCTTGATCTTGTCAACGAGGTCTCTGATCGCGATGTCGCCCGGCGCTGCGTGGCTCGCGATGCGGCCGTCGGCTCCCATGAGAACTGCCGTCGGCGTCCATTTCGCACCGATCAGGTCGGAAACGTCTGTATGCTCCTGTATGAGCATCGGCCCGAGGTCGCCGAATTTGTCACGGTTCTCCTTTGTCGTTCCCGACGTAATAAAGACGATATCGACCTTGCCGGCGAGTTCCTGTTGCCACGCGGTGAATTCCGGCAGCAGTGCCTCACACGGCCTGCATGTCGGGCTGACATAGAAGAAAAGCACCGGCCGCCCGTTCGCCCGAATGTCCCCGAGCGTGGCCGTCGTGCCGTCCAGCCAAGTAGCCTCAAAGTCCCCGACGACCGCACCGATGGGCATTCCGTCATTCGGATGCCCGGCTTCGTCACGGTGAACGTGGCCTTCCGTGTGCGACACGGCCTCGATCACGTCAAGCCGCTTTACGATCTCGTCTTGCCGCTTTGTTAACCGTCGAAGCTGTGACACCGCCGCGACAAGCAGCCCGACGATCACAACACCAAACGCCAACTGCATTACATCCAGCCGTGGGTCGGAAAGTGCCATTCCCTGCGCACCGCGGCCTGAGGCTATGAGCACGACGGCGGGAACAGCAAAGACAGAGTTCCTGACAATGCTCGACCTACCGATCGGCTCGCTGTAAACCTGGCCGAAACAGTGACAATCGGGCGCATTTCCCCGCGACAATTGATACCCAATTTGTGCCACAAAGATCGCAAGCACTACGAGCGCCGCGATCGCCGCATACCACGAAGTCTCAACCGGCAGCAAAAAAGCCGCAATGGCCAGTTCCACTAAAGACAACAGAACAGCCGCGGGCATCGCGACGCCGGACGGCACGCCAAAATCCTGCATCGCCCGCTTCGAACCGTCGAGGTCGAGCAATTTGGTTGTTCCGGCCAGCGCAAAAATGCCCGCCAACAGGATCCTGAAGAGAAGAAGGATGATCTCCATCAATTCTGACTTCTCACTTCTGATTTCTCACTTCTTTCGAGCATATCATTTTGGTTTCGTTTTGTGCCGCTCGACGAGCCTCACCGGTGTCGCGAAGAAGCCAAATTCCTCACGCAAACGATTCTCCACATATCTCAGATATGAGAAATGCAGCCTCGCCTTGCCGCCTGAAGTAAATAATATGAAGAGCGGCGGCCGAATTCCCGCCTGCGTGATGAATTGCACTTTTAGTCGCGAAAATCCACCTTTGACCGGGGCCGGAGCCGTGCCGCCTTTCGGCTGCGAGATCATCTCCTCGAAAAATCGATTGAGCCGCGATGTTTGTATCCGCTGATCGCGGGCTTCGGCGGCCTGTTTTACGAGCGGCAATATCTTTGTCACGCGCTGGCCCGTCAGCGCCGATATCGTCACGATCGGTGCCCAGTCGAGGAACTTCATGGCATCACGGAGCGAGCGTTCGAATTCGTATACCGTATTTGTCTCTTTCTCCTCAACCGCGTCCCATTTGTTGACCGCGATGATGATCGAGCAGCCGCTATCGAGAGCATACCCTGCGATGTTTGCGTCGAGATTGGTCACGCCTTCGACGGCGTCGATGATGAGAATCGCGACATCAGCGCGTTCGAGCGATTTGCGGGCCATGATGACCGACAGTTTCTCGGCCATCTCGGTCGTCTTGCCCTTGCGGCGAATACCGGCCGTATCAATTAGAAGGTAATCCTGCCCGTCCACCGTCAAATGCGTGTCAATGGCATCACGCGTGGTCCCGGCGATGGGCGATACGATGACGCGCTCCTCGCCTAGTATCTTATTAAGCAGAGATGACTTACCGACATTCGGCCGTCCGATGATGGCAAGCTTTATGTCGTTTGACGGTTCCTCGTCAGGCGGCGGTTCGAGATCGAGCACGTCAAAAACCTGATCGAGCAGATCGCCCACACCGTTGCCGTGCTCGGCGGAGATCGGCATCAATTCAAAGCCAAACCTGTGAAACTCACCCGCCTCGTCCTCGACCCGTCGAGACTCGGCTTTGTTCGCCCCGATAAATACCGGTTTCCCTGTGTTTCGCAGCAGGACGGCAAGTTCCTCGTCCAGCGGCGTCACACCCGTACGCGAATCAACGACCCAAATGATCGCGACAGATTCCTCGATAGCATTCGATGCCTGTTTGAATATGTTCGCCGGGATGATAGCCTCGTCATCCGGCACGATGCCACCGGTATCGACCAGCCTGAAACTCTT
>CAZMQR010000143.1:0-6489 GCA_964568325.1 uncultured Chloracidobacterium sp.
CCGGGAGCGAATATCGGTGAACAGGGCGCAGTATTTGAGGCCGTTCACGGATCGGCCCCCGATATCGCCGGGCAGGGCGTCGCGAATCCCACGGCGCTAATGCTCTCGGCCGTTCAGATGCTGAATCATATCGGCGAACGCGATGCGGCAAAACGCATGTACGATGCGATCCTTGCTGTTTTTGCCGAAGGCAAGGCGATCACGCGCGATCTAGGAGGTGCGGCAAAGACAAATGAATTTGCCCGGGCGATCGAGGAAAAGATCAAGACCGGAGCGTCAGCCGCGGCGTGAAGTTTGTCTGCAACGCATTCGGCCCGATTTCGTTCTAATGGTGCGGCGGCGATACCGGTCGCGGCCCGCTGAGGTTGCTATGAAAACTGCTGTGTTTGCTATATTTGTTGGGTTGCTGATGACGATGAACAGCTATTCGCAGGAGATCGAGCCGTTCAAGATCGAGACCGTCACGCTCAAGACGGGCCAGCAAAAGACGGCCAAAATGAGCGGACTTAAGATCAAGTTCCTCGGCGTCACCGAAGATTCGCGCTGCCCGACCGATGTCGAATGCATCTGGGCCGGGAACGCGATAATGAAATTCCGGATAACGGGCGAGCAGGGAACGAAGGATTACGAATTTAACTCGACCATCGGCCGACGCGGCGATCAGGTCGGCGTCTGGGCTGTCTCTGTCGATACGCTCGATCCGGCCCCGCATTCAAAAAAGACGATCGCAGCGAACGCTTACTGCGTAAAGCTTCAGATCGTCCGACTGACGCGCTAGACACGCGACGGCGACGAAAGATACATCATTATCAACAACAGAATAAAGTAGGGGACGAGCACGGCTGCGCCGGGATAGTCCTTTGCGATGCGTTGTCCAAAGAACAGGGCCGTCAGGCTCGCCGCACCGAGGATCGAAGCGTAGAAGATCAGCGTATTTTGGCCGGTCACGAGCAGATACACCAGTCCCGCCGCCGCAAGTAGCCCCGTCGCGATCTCCATCACCGTGATCGTCGCCAACATCATTGGCACCATTTTGGCCAGAGGTGTTTTAGAGAAATGCCCCGTGAGCCAACCGAGATTGCCTTTCCAGTCAAAGACCTTGTCGAGGCCGGATTGGATGAAGAGGACCGCGACGAAGAGCGCTGCAAATAGGAGCGGGAGTTGGGCGATCAGGTCAGTGAGTTTCATCAGCGATGAGCGTCAGCGTATTCTCGAAGAGCCATGTTCATAATCCGTTTATAATCAGGCCCCTGCTCTTCAAACCAGTCAGCAACATCTTCATCGACTGCAAGGACAACTGGAGATTTGCCCGGCGGTATCCAGAGTTCGGCATTCTCAAAAACCTCTTTACCTTGTTCCGGAATGTCAGACGTATCAATATCCTCATCAGACATCGCTCGAATCCTTGCCCAATCGGTTCTTGATTTCCTCTTTGTAGTAGCGTCGTTCACTCTTTCGCGCCCGTCTAAAGGAGATAATACGGATTGTATCACCTCTCAAGGTAAAAACTATCGCAACAATTTCGTCATCGAGTTTACCGAAGCATAAGAACCGCGATTCGCCTGGATACGCCGAGGGACTAAATAGTGCGAATCGGTCAAAAACTTCCCAAGCATCGCAAAAATCAAATCCGTGCTTACGGATATTCTCTACGTTCTTTTCTTCATCCCGGTCAAAATTCATCGTTTGCGGGCCATTATCGACTCGATCTCGTTCGGGTCTTTTGTGACCTTTGCCGTGAGGTTCAGGTTGCCGTCTTTGGTGACCAGAACGTCGTCCTCGATGCGGATGCCGATACCGCGGTATTTTGCGGGTGCGGCTTTGTCGTCCGGTGGGATATAGAGGCCGGGCTCGACAGTGAGGACCATGCCCGGGGCGAAGGATTTTGACTGTTTTGCCTGCTGATCGACAAAGTATCGTCCCGCATCATGCACGTCGAGGCCGAGGTAATGGCCGACGCCGTGCATGTAGTATTTCATGTACGCCTTTTTCTTGATCAGGTCTTTGGTCGAGCCCTTGAGCAAGCCGAGTTTCTTCATCCCCTCGGTCAGGAGTTCGATCGAGAATTCCTGCCGGCCTTTGACGGTATTCCCCGTTTTTGTGTATTCGATGCACCGCAATTGAACGTCGAGCACGACATCGTAAACCTCGCGTTGGGCCTTGGTGTATTTGCCGTTTACGGGGAACGTCCGCGTAATGTCCGAGGCATAGCCCTGATATTCGGCACCGGCGTCGATCAGTATCAGGTCGCCATCCTTGAGCGGCATGTTGTTCTCGACATAGTGCAGGATCGTCGCGTTGTCGCCGCCGCCGATGATCGAGTTATACGCAACGCCGCTTGCGCCTTTGTCGCGCATGTATGCCTCCATCAGAGACTCGACCTGGCCCTCGTTCATGCCGGGCTTGACCTTTTTCATCGCGAGGACGTGAGCTTCGGCGGCGATATCGGCCGCCTTCTGCATATACTCGACCTCTTTTGGCGATTTATGCAGACGCATCTCGCCGATGATCGGCGTTGGGTCGATGATCGTGTGCGGCGGATAGGCCGTCTTAAGACGCCGAACGCGCTGTTCGGTCAAATAACCGAGTATCTGCCGGTCGAGTGCACTATCGACCGCGAAACGGTAATAAAGCTTTTCGCGGCCATCAAGCAGTTTGCCGAGATCGGCGGCGAACTTGTCGATAGGGAAAGCTCGATCGGCGGCATAGTTCTTGACCGCACCTACGACGCCTTGGCGACGGCCAAACCACGTTTCCATTTCGAGATCGCGCGGACGGACGTAGAGCGTGAACGGTTTCTTATCACCTTTGGTGATCACAGCGATCGCGTCGGGTTCGGGAAAGCCGGTGAGATACCAAAAATCCGAGTCCTGCCGAAACTTGAACTCGGTGTCGTAGCTTCGCGTCTGCTCGTGTGCCGCCGGAATGATCGCCACCGAGCCCCCATCCATCTGCTCGATGAATCGTTTAAGCTGTGTTCGCATATTCAAAAAGTTTAGCAAAGTCAGAACCACCTGCGATAGCGGGTGGTTGAAGGTTGCAAGTGAAGCTCATGCGTGCCGTTCTGAACATATATACTTAACCACCCGCTATCGCAGGTGGTTCTGGTGGATTGCTGTTATAATTCACCAAAAACCAGCCCGAAAAGGAGTCGAATATGAAACGAATTACGCTGATGCTCGCCGTCCTGTTCATTGCCTCTCTCGGAGCCTATGCGGACATCGCGCCGCCGAAGCCTGCGAAGACACCTAAGCCAAAGCCCGGCGTCAGTTCGACGCTGTTTATCAAACTTGACCGCAATGCCACAGAAGCGGTGCTTCGTATTCCAAAGTCTCAGGTCAAACAGCTTCGGGCCGAGCTCGAACAGATCGATGATGGCGAAGACAATACGGCCTCGGTCGAAACACCGGCCGAGAGTTCGATATCACGCACTCAGACCATCGTCAGTGGAATGTTCCTGAGCCTGGCACTTGTGTTTGGAGGCATTTGGTTTGCTCGTTCGGGGAAAGCGTCGGGGGCAAAGGGAAAGACGCTGGTTGCCCTGACGGTCGTGACCGCTGCCGCGTCGTTTGTCTATGCAAACATCGGCCCGCCGCCTGAGGCCCGTTCGATCACGAGCTCGCTTTTTACCCGGAGCGTGCATATGTACAAGCAGGCATCGGGCAAGATCAAGGTGGAGACGACGACCGATCCGAACCGCAGCGTGATCGAACTGATCGTGCCGGACCCAAAGTCAGACGGCGCGGAGGAGTAGATGCAGCAGGTCCGCGTAGCCGAGCCGGCGATTACGAGCGCACAGATATTTTTCTTTGCGTTCGTAGCGGCGTGTGCCGTCGCGGCATTTGCTATCGGCAGCTTTCCGCTGGCCGCGTCGATCGCGACGATCTTCTTGTTTGCGGGCGTTCATAATGTAATGGAGGTCCGCTATTTCGTCGCGCGAATGCCGCTGCGGTGGGGCCGTTCAAAGCTCTATTACAGCGTCGGCATAGGCGGTGTGATCGTGCTGGCCGCGGCGTACCTGACGCTCTATTTTGCAAGCGGCAACTGGCTGTGGGGCGATGCGGGCTGGGCTATGTTTGCGGCCGTTTGGAATACGGCCTTCGTGTTGTGGCTTGGCCTCCTCTTCTATCTCAGAGGCAGGCAGCGGCCAAAGAGCGATTGGTCTTGGGCGTTTCCCGTTGCCTTTTTGCTCGCAGCTCTCGCATGGCTTGTCCCGCAATACTGGAGCCTTGCGCTCGTTTACATTCACCCATTCATTGCGATGTGGTTCCTCGAACGGCAGATCCGGCGTTCGCGGCCGGAATGGCTGAGGGCGTATCACTGCTGCCTGGCGTCCATTCCGGTGTTTCTTGTCCTGCTATGGTTCGCCCTTGCCGGCAGGCCAAATCTGCCCGAGGAGACAAATCTATTTTGGCGTATCGCCCAGCACGCCGGCAGCCAGATACTGCCGGGCATATCGAGCCATCTGCTGGTGGCGACGCACGTCTTTCTTGAATCGATACACTACTTCGTCTGGCTTTTGCTGATACCGCTCGCGGACCGTCGGGCGATACCGTGGACGCTTAAGGACATTCCGCTTTATGCCGGCAAGGGCGGATTTCCGAGGCTTGTCGCCGTGGCCCTGACGGTCAGTGTAATGCTGATGTTTGCCCTATGGACGGGCTTCGCCGTCGATTACACGACGACGCGAGACATTTATTTTGGTGTTGCGATAGGCCACGTGTTGGCTGAGTTCCCATTTTTGATAAAGATGCTTTGATCGAGAGGAGGTGTTGAGTATGCGATCTCTTATTTTCTGTATATTCGTGTTCCTGATGTTTGTGAGCACGGCAAGGCCGTTTACGCCTCACGAAACTCTGTCGCCGGGACGGGAGCTTATTGCTTCCGACTGCGGGATTAGCTGGGAGGCTAAGATCGATCCTAGCGACGGCTTTGTAAAGCTCCGAGCTACAAATACCTGTAATTTTTCAGTTCGCTTTACGGTCGCGGTCTATGCTAAGGACGGAACCGTGAACAGGGTGCGTAACTATTGTTACGCACCGGGCCAAACGGGTGTTGTCGTCATCGGCAAAGGCGACTGGATCGATCGCGTCGCAGTAGAGAATCTCAGCAAATGTTAGCTGTCAGCGGAATCGCAGAGATCACCGGCATGGTTCGGTTCCTCGCGTTTTTTGACGAGGCGCCGTCGCCGGAGGTGATGGATCTGACTTTTTCGCATCTCTGGTACTTCTTGCCGTTCGGCTATCTTGTTACGATCCTGATCGAGACGCCGGTACTGCTCGTGGGGTTGACACGCAAGCTCTCGCTCCGCCAGCGTCTCTTATGCGGCGTTTGGCTGACGGCGTGTACCTATCCAATCGTGGTGCTGGTGCTCCCGACACTGTGTTATGGCCAATCTAGGGCGATGTACCTGGTCATTGCGGAAACATTTGCGCCGCTTGCCGAGTGTGTCTTGTTCTGGCTGGCCTTTCGCGGCAATGACACGATCGACACGCGCGAGTGGATCAGGAGCTTTGGGGCCATTATTGTAGCGAATCTCGCTTCGTTTGGTATAGGTGAAATTATTAATCAAAATCGTTGGTGGGGGTTATTCTGATATGAAAAAACTAGTTCTTAGCGCTTTGGTTATCATGGTTGCGGCTTTCGGAATCGTTGCTCAGACGAGGTATCGGACATACCGAAACGATCGGTTCGCTTACTCGATCGAGTTCCCGTCGAGCCTGTTGAATCAACAGGCGCCGCCGGCAAATAATGACGGCAGGACATTTAGGTCAAAGGATGGCAAGATCGAAATGCTCGTCTGGGGACAGCATAACGCACTCGGCCGGACTCTCGTTGAGCAATACGATGATTCGCTCGGGAAGTGTGGCGATGGAGAGATATACAAGGTTCTCGATGATAAGTTTTTTGTGATCTCATGCACAGTGAATGGCCGTATCTTCTATCAGAGAACACTTCATCGAGGGGCGGCAGGACCGGATATCTTCTTTACCTTTATGATAGAGTATCCGCGCGATCAAAAAAAGAAGATGGATCCGGTAGTAAAGCGTATATCTCGTTCCTTCAGGTTTGATCCTGATGCCGACATCTGACCGATCTCTCCGGATCACCGAGATATTCCTCTCGGTCCAGGGCGAGTCGTCGCACGCCGGGCGGCCGTGTGCCTTCGTGCGTCTTACGGGCTGCCCGATGCGGTGCGTGTGGTGTGACAGTGAGTACACGTTCTACGGTGGAGAGAAGATCGAGTTTGAAGACATATTTACAAAGCTCAACGAATTCGGCTGTCCGTTGGTTGAAGTTACGGGCGGCGAGCCACTCGCACAGAAGAATGTGTTTCCATTTGTCAAGGAGCTTTGCGACCGCGGCTATGAGGTACTGATCGAGACAGGCGGTTTTTTTTCTATCGAAGAGGTCGACAAACGGGCCGTCGTTATCCTGGATATCAAATGCCCGGCATCGGGTGAGTCCGAAAGAAACTATTGGGAAAAC
>CAZMQR010000144.1:0-6475 GCA_964568325.1 uncultured Chloracidobacterium sp.
GGCAGAGGTCTGCAAAACCTTTATTCATCGGTTCGATTCCGATCGCCGCCTCCAAGTCCGACCCCAAACAGTAGATCCGTCAATCTGGCAGAAATTCAAGCGTCTTCTGGCCCATACTTTCTTCCAAATAGGGGTCATTATACGGAACCAGTCTATCGGAATCGATGTTTCTCACGAAAACAGATAGAAACAGAGCAACGAAACCAACCGGCAACACAAGATCGATCCATCCGACCATCGGGCTACTGAAAAACGGTGGAAATACCATCACATAGATGTCGAGCCAGTGTCCCAGGAGAACGATGCCGCAGGCCGCCAGCATCCAACTGGTATTCGCCTTTACTCGCCGAGGCAGGAGCATTACGAATGGGATGACCCAATTCAAGAAAAGGTTAGCAAGAAACAAAGCCATCCATCCATTTGAAGACGTGCGTCGATAATAGTAGGTCGTCTCCTCGGGTAGGTTTGCGTAGTAGATCAGCAGATATTGCGATATCCAGATATAAGCCCAGAACGTGGAAAAGCCAAGAACGAGTTTTCCGAGGCTGTGCAGTTGCGCGTTTCCAGCTTCATTTAGAACTCCCCGTCGCCTAAGCAGTATTAGGAGAATGGTAATCGCCGCAACAGAACTCGTTAGCGTTCCGGCGATCACATAGAATGCAAAGATAGTGCTATAGAACATGGGTTCAAGTGACATGATCCAGTCAAACGATGCAAGCGAGAATGTAATCGCAAAAACAGCGAGGAAGATCGACGAATAGACCTTTCGGCGGTTGGTATGAGTTGGACTACCGTCCAGATCTTGCTGCAGCGAGCTTCGCCTTATCAAATAGATAAGACAACACCAAAGAGCCAGAAATAGGATCGTCCGGATAAAGAAAAAGGGCGTACTCAACCACGCGTGCTTGAAGCCGAGTTCAAGACCGGCCCCATGGGTGGGATCGGGCCCATTGGTCCATTCGTAGAGTGTGTTTCGGCCAAAAAAGATGAGGAGCATACTCACGCCGCCAATCGGAACATAGCCCATCATCGCTTCCGGTACACGGCGCAGAACGGTCGCCCATCCGGCATTTGACACGGCATTGTAGCTGACAAAAAGAGCTGCCCCCAGTGCGAGCGTCAGAACGAAGAAGGCGTTCTGAAGGAAACTAAACCAAAAACGACCACCAGAGAACGCTCCAACGATGCCGCCAAGCAAGCCAATACCTAAAAGACCAAGCAAAATATTCTGTTCCCGTCTATCAAGAAGCCTGTTTTTCGCCATAGCTCACTTTCCTTGCAAAGTACGAATAAAGAGAATTACCTTCCAGCGGTCTTCCGCGGAGACCTGGGCTGCATGCGGCGGCATGTTGTTCCTTCCCAGCGTTATAATGTGGAACATTGTGCCGTCCGCCAACGCCCTGGAAGCGTCCGTCTGGTAAGAAGGTGGATTTGGGTACTTTGGAATGACCGAGCCGTCGCCCGCGCCGGTCGCACCATGACACACAGAACAGTTGTTGGTATAGATATAACGGCCTCGCTCGATATTCTCGGGAGTGGCTTGAAACGGATTGACGAGTTCCCGCCCGGCCCGCAGGGCCTCGTCGGGCGTTGCCTGATAGTGAAACGGCATGAATCCCCGGGGGACGGTGCCGGGAACCGGTGGCTGCAAGGTCATCCCATTTGGCAAAACCGGATTTGACGTTTGTGACAAGTAGGCAGGTGAGTATTGCATCTGTGTAGGTATCTCGCGGTTGCGCTTAGTAATGTCACGCCGCAGTCCAGCCATTACCCCTATAACGACCAAGGGCAGAAGGATGAAAAAAGTCACGGTCAATGATCTTTTCATACGAACCTATCACCCTCCAGCACTTTTATTGCTTTATATTTCGCAAAGAGGCGGGCGGCCTTTTCATGGTCGAATGCGGCGTCCGCCTGCTTAAGAACCAAGACGAAGCGGTCGTCCGTGACGCGTTCGAATACCTGTTTCTTGCTAAAGATCCATAGCCGGTTAAGCATAAAGAGCACGCCGATCGAGATCAGTCCTGAGAACAGCACGGTCAGTTCGAACATGACCGGAACGAAAAGTGGAAAGGAGTTGAACGGCTTACCTCCAACATTAAGAGGCCAGTCATAGGCCGATGTCCACACCTGAAGTATTACCGCTGAGATCAGGCCTAACCCGCCAGCAAGAAAGGCAATCCAGCCGAGACGCGATGGTTCTAACCCAACCGCAAGATCCATGCCGTGAACCGGATACGGCGTAAAAACATCATGGATCTCGAAGCCGCGGAGTCGAGCCTCCGCTGCACTCGCCTTCAAGTCGTTTTCGTTGTCGAAGAAGGCTGCGACATAACGCACAGTCTTTTCGCTTGCTTCAGTCGCGCGCATAATGCAAAACCCCCTTGACCTCGTTGATCGAAATCGCTGGAAAGAGCCTTAAGAAGATCAGGAATGCAGTAAAGAACAACCCAAAACTGCCAACCAAGAGGCCGACGTCCGTCAATGTAGGTATAAACATTGCCCAACTCGATGGCAGGTAGTCTCGGTGCAGGCTCGTAACGATGATGACGAAACGCTCAAACCACATCCCAACATTGACAAGAACACACAAGGTCAGGATCAGCGGTATCTTCGTCCGGAAAGCCTTGATCCAAAAAAGTTGGGGTATGAGGGCGTTGCAACTGAACATCACCCAATAGGCCCAGGCGTACGGTCCCAGCATGCGATTGATGATCACGGCTATCTCATTGGGATTGCCGCTGTAGAACCCCGTGAAAAGTTCTGTCAGGTAGGATAGTCCGACTATCGAGCCAGTCAGCAGCGTGATCTTGCACATATTGTCCAGGTGCCGGACAGTGATGTATGCCTCAAGGTGCATCACCTTTCGCACCGGGATCAGTAATGTCGTGACCATCGCAAAGCCCGAAAAGACCGCACCAGCAACAAAATACGGTGGAAATATCGTGGAATGCCACCCCGGAACGAGCGAGGTTGCAAAATCAAAACTGACGATGCTGTGAACCGAAAGGACGAGTGGCGTTGCGAGCGCCGCGAGGACGCCGTAGACCGTCTCATATCGTGACCATGTTCGGTTCGATCCGTTCCAGCCCAAGCTCAGTACTGTGTAAAAGAACTTACGGGCCTTGCCTTTTGCCCTATCACGTGCCGTCGCCAGATCTGGAACAAGGCCCAGATACCAGAAGACGAGGGAGATCGTGAAGTAAGTCGAGATGGCGAAGAAATCCCATAGAAGAGGCGAACGGAAATTTACCCAGAGCGATCCGCGAGTGTTTGGATAGGGCATTATCCAATAGAAAAGCCATGGGCGCCCCATATGGAGGATCGGAAAGACACCCGCGCACATGACCGCGATCAACGTCATCGCTTCCGCCGAACGGTTGATCGATGTCCGCCATTTTTGAGCGAACAGGTATAGGATAGCTGAGATAAATGTGCCGGCGTGGCCGATGCCGATCCAGAAAACAAAGTTCGTTATCCCGAATGCCCAACCCACCGTTTTGTTCAGTCCCCATGTCCCGATACCAAATGTTACAGTGTTGATAGCAGCAAGGATCCCGATCGTCAGAAGCGTCACAGCGATGCCAAACAGTATCCACCACCCCGCACCGGGCGAGCGCTCGAAGAGAGCACAGATATCTTTCGTCACATCAGAGCACGATTTGTTTTCATCAATGAGGGGCTCTCGTAGACTAGAATAGACCGGGTGTGCCGTGATGTTGTCTATCTCGTTCTGAAGCCGGGCCTCATCATCGGCTCCGCGAAGTCCAATGTCTTTTAACACTGCTGCCATGCCAAAGGTTATCCCTCCATGTGTTCGCCGTCGTTCCGTACCTTTGCCAGATAGGTAAGACCGGGACGAAGATTTAGTTCTTCGAGCAATATGTAATTCCGTTTCGTGCGGGTGAGAGTCGCCACCCCGCTCTCCAAATCCTTCAGATCACCAAAGACAATTGCGTTTGCGGGACAGCTTTGTTGACACGCAGTCTGTATCTCGCGATCCTTGATCGGGCGTCCTTCATTACGCGCCCGTATTTTGCCCTCTTCGATCCGCTGTACACAGAAGGTGCATTTCTCCATCACGCCTCGAGAGCGGACTGTGACGTCAGGGTTAAGGGCGAGGTTGGCGACCGGATCGTCGTGCGAGTAGAGGAACCAGTTGAACCGGCGCACCTTAAAGGGGCAGTTATTTGCGCAGTACCGCGTTCCGACACAGCGGTTGTAGACCTGCATATTCAGGCCTTCGCTACTATGGACCGTTGCGAGGACGGGGCAGACCGTTTCGCAGGAGGCATTGTCACAGTGCTCACACGTCATCGGTTGAAAGCGCGTCGTCGTTCCATCAGGCCTTTCATCGTAGTAACGGTCGATCCTCATCCAGTGCATCTCGCGACGACGACCTACCTCGTCCTTCCCTACGACGGGGATATTGTTCTCCGCCTGACAACTCAATACGCAGGCGTTGCAGCCGACACACGCGTTAAGGTCAACCACCATTCCCCATTTGTGTTCGGGGAAGTCGTGCGGGGCCCAGAGATCCTGATACATCTCGTCCTTCTCGTGTAGGTGGCCACCTATCAGTTCGGTTAACGAATGTTCTTTAATTAGCGGACGGCCTTCCGCGGAATCATGGGTTTGAGTTTTCGCTAGAGCAACCCGCTTGGACGTTGGTTCGAGTGAGATACCTTCCAACTGATATCGAAAGGTCCCTTTCGAGAACTCGACGAAAGGAAAGGCGTTGGCACCGACATCGTTTCCAACCTTCCCTGCCCTGGTCCGCCCGTAGCCGAGGGCGACCGCGACACAATCATCGCTCTGTCCGGCTTGGATCAGAACAGGGAGTTCTATCGCTGTTGAACCCTTCTTGATCAGAGTAAGCTGTCCCTCGCTTAGATTCAGTTTCCTGGCTGTCTGTGGCGAGATACATGCATAGTTGTCCCATGTAGTCTTACTTATCGGATCAGGAAGTTCATGAAGCCACGGATTATTCCCGTATCGGCCGTCGCCCAAGGTTACCTTCGGATACAGAATAATGGCCATGCCCTCATTTGAAGCTGTCGGAGACATCAAACGCGTGACGGCCTCACCAACGCCTTCCATCTTGAATACCGGCAAGGGAGATTCTGCACTGGCGGAAGGTACATAAACGCCATCGTGAAGAGCCTTGTCCCAGAAGTCATCGAAGGTCTTGAATTGGCTCTGTTTCGGGAAGAGACTGGCTTGCCACCGTAGCCGTAGGGCCTCGTAATAGCGGCGGTCATCTCCGCTCCAGCGCATCAGGCTTTCCTGATAAGCCCGAGTCTGGAATAGCGGGGCGATCGTTGGTTGATTCAGGCTTTGCACGCCGCCCACAACCTCTGCGTCGTCCCAAGCCTCAAGAAAATGATGCGTCGGGCACACGAGATCCGCGAGAGCGGATGTTTCATCAACCGCAGGACTCAGAGAGACCTTGAGCGGTACCTTGGCAAGTGCGCCAGCAAACTCGTCGCCTGACAAATGGTCGTAAACCGGGTTAGAATTCAGTATAAAAAGGGCCGAAACGCTGCCGTCCTTCATCTCCTGGAGGAGCAGCTGCATATCCTCATCTCGGCTCTGGACGCCCAGCGTCCCCAAACCCAGACGTATCGTAGCTCCATAATTGCCAACGGCATGATTGATGAAGTTGACAAGATGCTGCTTGTCCAGATCATTCGTACCACAGAGGACTAGGGAAGCCCCCTTCGCCTCGACGAGTTCATTGGCACACTTTTGAATAGCAGCCCTAATTGGCTCAGAAAGACGGCGTGGGTCGTGAGAATCGATTTCTGTCGGAGTGTCAACTCCAGCCTTGGCAGCAACGAGTTTGGCCAAATGGACGAGAGCATCTTGCTCTTCAGCGGGCGCGATAGTCACGCGCGAGTCGGCGTTTGCTCCGGTCAACGACAATCGCGATTCGAACTGAATATGCCGCGCCATTTCATGTCTTCCGCCCTTAAGGTCGCGCGCCTGTGCATAGCCGCGGGTAAAGGCGGCTGGCGAGATCCAGGTTCCTAGAAAATCGGCGCCAAAACTCACGATCACTCGCGCTTTTTCGAATCGGTAGTCCGGAACCGTTTCGACACCGTGAGTGTGCCCATGCGCAAGGCTGACAGCCGAGGTCGAGATCGGTTCGTAAACGATATGCTTCGCGTCCTTGAACTCTGAAAAGAACTCATTTATAACTGCGCGAGAAGTTGGGCTGACGATAGTGTTTGAAAGGAAGCGAACCTTTCCGCCCGATCCTTTTATCTTATTGAGGTCTTGCAGGATCCGCTCGTCGGCCTCCTTCCAGGTCGCAGGAGATCCGCCAATAAGCGGTTGCTGCAGCCGCTCAGCGTCATAGAGTCCGAATATCAAAGAATGGGCGACGGGACAGAGGCCGCCCTGGCTTAACGGATGCTCAGGATTTCCTTCGAGCTTGATGGGGCGGCCATCGCGAACCTTTACGAGCGTTCCG
>CAZMQR010000145.1:0-4334 GCA_964568325.1 uncultured Chloracidobacterium sp.
ACGATTCTTAGCAAATTGGCCCTAAATACTGTGTTCACCATCTTTAGACCGCGAAGCCAACACTACGTGTCCCGCTAGTGTCCCGCTCGTTAGTGGGACAAATAACATGGTATCTTTTCAATAACTTACGAGCAATTTGCCCCCTGTCCCGCCGGTTTTTTAAAAAAAAAATTAGAAGCGGCCGCCAGGCGTTGCATCATTGCAATACCGTATCACACTGACATGGTTTTGTCAAGCGGAATCTCCGAGCTCAGCGGAGATAATCTTCCAATTTCGTCGCGGCATCGGTCCTCTCGTCGCGGTATTTGACGATGATCGGGCAATAGATCGACAGGCCATTCTCGCGGCCGAAATCGTTTGTTACGGCACGCGAGCCCTGGACGACGACGGCACCGGCGGGGATTTCGAGTGAGCCGCCATCGACAGACTTGATGATGCTCTGGTTCGGCAGATCAAATACGGGCGTCGAGCGCGTCAGGATCACACCGCTCGCGAGCACGACCTTTTCTCGAACGATCGTCCCCTCGTAAACGCCCGTATTGCCGCCGACAAGAACGTCGTCCTCAATGATCACGGGCGTGGCATTCACCGGCTCGAGCACGCCGCCGATCTGAGCGGCGGCGGAGAGGTGAACGCGTTTCCCGATCTGTGCGCACGAGCCGACAAGGGCGTGGCTATCGACCATCGTGCCCTCGTCAACATACGAGCCGACATTGATATATGCCGGCGGCACGACCACAACGCTCGGTGCGACATAGCTGCCGTCACGTATCGCGGAGCCGCCCATCACGATCCGCACACCGTCATCCAACGTCATCGGCCTTAAGGGAAAGGTGTCCTTATCAAAGAACTGCAAGGTCTCGGTCGGCATAGACATCTCGACCATCTTGCCCATTCGAAAGCCGAGCAAAATCCCCTGTTTGACCCACGAATTTGCGTGCCAATTCCCATCAGCGTCTTTCTCAGCCGACCGTATCTCACCGCGCCGCAGAGCGGATTTGAATTCCTCGTAGATCTCACGATCGTCGGCGTTAAACTCGCTACGAAGCGAAAGTTCCTCGATGAGTGGTTTCAATTCCATGAATGCGTTCGAAAGTAGCTATTTTTCATTTGTTCGGTATGCGCGAGGTTTGCAGGACGGTCAATTGCCATCGGCCGCCTCGCTTTTCCCAAACGCTGGTGTAGCGCATTTGCATTGTTGAGTCGCGGCCGGCGGTGCGGTGGACCATGCGGACCTTTGCCGTGGCGACGGCGACGGCGACGGCGGAACGTGGCCAGGTCTTTATCGTGAGGCCCTCGTTGGCGACCGACATGGTTTTGGTGCTCGGTGAAGGTTTGAGGATGTCGAGCTCCTGCTCCTTTGTTCGTGTGCCGCCGTTGAAATCCGTGATGAACAGATCGTCACCAAAAATGCTATCGAGAGCGCCGGTGTCGCGGTTTCTAACGGCCGTTGCCCAGCGAGTGATAACGGAGCGAACCTCTTGTTCGGCGGTTTTCGGTTTGGTCGTCGTTGTCCGCTCGCGGGTTTGACCTGTTGTTCCCACTGACAGGAGCGTGACCGCAATTAAGAGCGGCGGCATAGCCGCGAGCATTTTTTTAACGGATACGGAAAAGCAGAGCTTTTCCGCAAATAGAGCGGCAAAGCCGCGAAAGGCAGGTAGCTTTTTCATCCGATGACCTCTTTGATCACGGCCTTTAACTTGGCCCGGGCCGCAGCCGAGACCGGCACGAGCGGCAGGCGAAGATTTTCCTCGCACAGGCCGAGTTCCTTCATTACGAACTTGCACGGAGCAGGCGACGATTCGATAAAGTTCGCCTCCATCAGCGGCAGTATCTTGTAATTGACCTTGCGGGCGAAATGGAACGAGCCGTTGAGCGCGTACTCGACCATCTTCGCGGTTTCCTTGGGGATCTCGTTGGCACAGACCGACACGAGGCCGTCGGCGCCGAGGGAAATGAGCGGCAGCGTCGATGCGTCGTCGCCGGAGAAGACCTTAAAGTTCTTTGGCCTGTCGCGCAGGATCGCCATCACCTGCGAGAAGTTGCCCGACGCCTCTTTGGTCGCGACGATGTTCTCGTGTTTCTCGGCGAGTTTTAGTGTTGTTTCGGCCGAGATGTTTGACGAGGTTCGCGACGGCACGTTGTAGAGCATTATCGGAAAGCCCTTGACGCTTTTTGCTATCTCGCTAAAGTGGGCGAACATACCGTCCTGCGTCGGTTTGTTGTAATACGGTGCGACGACAAGAGCGGCGTCGGCCCCGGCTTCGCGCGCTTTTCGTGTGAAATCGATTGTTGCCGCCGTATTGTTGCTTCCGGTTCCGGCGATGACATGGGCTTTTAGCTTTTTTGCCACGTCGACAGTCATCCGGATAACGTGCAGCCGCTCATCGGCACTCATCGTCACGCTCTCACCCGTCGTCCCGCACGGCACGAGGATCTTTACGCCAGATCTGATCTGCCGCTCGACAAGCGAACGAAAGCACTCGTCATCGACCGAGCCGTCCCGTCTGAACGGCGTTGCAAGCGCGGTCGCACAGCCGCGCATCCAATCGAGTTTTGTAGTCATAGCTTAAGAAATGGGACCACCGATGGACACAGATTAACACAGAACGGCGGTGAAGAAGGCTTCCAGTTTCCGCAGGTCGAGCTTACCATCCGTCCGCACGCCAGAGCAGAGGTCGAGGCCGAATGGTTGGACGGTGTCGGTGGCCTCTCGGACGTTGCCGGCATTCAGGCCGCCAGCGAGGAAAACGGGTTTGCCGCAGGTCTCGACGATCTTTCGAGACAGCCGCCAATCGTGGCGACGGCCGGTGCCGCCGAGTTCTTTGACCGCAAGCCGTGGATTGCCACTGTCGAGCAGAATGGCATCGACATGGGCGGCGAGTTCACAGGCTTCGTCTACTGAGGATTCATCGAGCACGTGAATGACCTGGACGAACTTAAGGTGCGGCAAAGCGTTGCGAATGGCGGCGTATTCGCGGCCCATCAGTTCGTCGACGATCTGGATGGTATTGGTCTTAGTTCGATGATGATGGTCGATGATGCCTGCAGCTGTTTGCTCGCACGTCAGCAGGAATGTCGCGACCGGCGGCGGGACGGTCTTGGCGATTCGGCGTATCTCCTCATCCGAGATCGGGCCCGGGCCTGAAGGCATCTTGCCAACAAGCCCGATGGCCGAGGCCCCGAACGAGATCGCATCGACGGCTTCTTGTTCGTTGGCGATACAGCAGAGTTTGACTCTTGGTAAAGGCATGATCGAAACAGGATCTGCAGGATAAGCAGGATAAAAAATATTTTGTCCATCCTGTCTATCTTGTTTGAATTATTTCATCCATCACATCGGTAAATTCGTAAAACCCTTGCTTTCCGATGATCCATTCGGCGGCCATGATCGAACCGAGGGCAAAGCCTTCGCGTGAGCGGGCGGTGTGTTCGAGAAGGATCTGATCGGCCGGGCCATCAAAGCCAACGCGATGCGTGCCGGGGATGTTGCCCGCGCGGGTTGCCGAGACGGTAAATTCTGATGTGATATGCCGCGAGACGATCTCGTGGAGTTTTAGGGCCGTGCCGCTCGGTGCATCGAGCTTGCGTGAATGATGCTGTTCCTCGATAAAGGCCTCGTACTGCGAGAATTTTGCTAGCAGTTCAGCCGCATGTTCGACGATGCGATAAAAAAGGTTAACGCCGATAGAGAAATTGGCACCAAAGACAATCGCTCCATGGCCATCACGGACGATGCGTTCGATCTCGTCACGCTCGCCGTGCCAGCCGGTCGTGCCTTCGACGAGCGGAACTCCCGCAGCGACGCAAGCCTCGACATTCCGACGAACGGCCTCAGCAATCGTGAAATCGATAGCGACATCCGAACCTCTTAGCTTTTCGGCCAAATCGACTGCAGAGAGCTCGGCGTCTGTATCATCAATAACGGCCGCGATCTCATGGCCGGCCTCGACAGCAAGCCGCTCAATCAGTCGTCCCATTGCCCCGTGACCGATAAGTGCGATTCTCATAGGCGAATTCTAACAGGATGGACAGGATAGACAAGATAACGCCCGGGCAACGGATGATCAAATATCCTGTACATCCTGTTTAAGCAATTGGCGGACAAGGTCGGCGTACAGTCCAACCGCAGTTTCGAGGTCTTTCTTGAGAACGAACTCATCCTTGGTGTGCGCGACGAGGATCGAGCCGGGACCTAAAAGAAGCGGCTGGCCCCAGTTGGTCAGATATGGAATGTCGGTGGTGAACCGAACGGTCTTCTGCTTGAAACCGTCAACCGCGAACATTTTGACGGGTTCGCTGCAGGACAACACCTCGATCTCGCCGCGTCCGCG
>CAZMQR010000145.1:4434-6454 GCA_964568325.1 uncultured Chloracidobacterium sp.
GCCGAATGAGCGGCCTTGCCTGTCGTCTTGATCTTGAGACGGAACGAGCCTTTTGAGCCGATCGCGAGGTCATTGTCTGTCGGCTCACCGTTGATCATGTATTCGCACTTTGCAGCAAGCGGATGTTCATTGGCCGCCCGAGCACCGGTCGATGACGCCTCTTCCTCGACCGTGTAGAGCAAGCCGATGTCCTTGATGCCTTCCTTTCGCAACCGCTCTGCGGCGGTGATCTGGGCCGCGATGATCCCTTTTGCGTCGCAGGCACCGCGACCGTAGATCTTTTCGCCGTCCTCTGTCGGCGGAATGAACGGCGGCACGGTGTCGAGATGTGTCGAAAACCACACTCGCGGCGTCTCGTTAAGCCACGCGATGACATTGTGCTGGTTTTTCGAGACGGGCTGCAGCTCGACGGTCCAGCCGAGCGATTCAAGATGGTCACGCAGCCAAGTTGCGACCGCTCCCTCGTCACCGGAGACCGACGAGATCGACATCAGTTGTTTTGTAAGGTCAAAAAGGTCGATACGCTTACTCCTTTTGCGGTTAGAAGAACTCGGCGTGAAGGCGCCTTATAACGTCGGTAACCGATGCTTCCTCGACAACAAATGTCAGATTGACTGCTGATGCACCGTGCGAAACCAGCGCGATGTGTACGTCTTGGATCGTCGAAAATATCTTAGATCCGAGACCTGTCGAGGCACGCAGGCCCTCGCCGACGACACAGATGACAGCGTAGCCCGGGTCGATCTCGACGTCACCCAGGCGCTCGAGCTCAGGGACGATCTTGTCGAGTTCGCTAGTGTTGTCGAGCGTCAGGGCGATCGACACCTCGCTGGTCGAGATCACGTCGATCACGGTGCGAAATCGTTCAAAGACCTGGAACACCGCACTCATGAATCCGTAGCTGCCGAGCTTTCGTGCCGACGTTATCCGCAAGATCGTGATGCCCTTTTTGTGAGCGATGGACTTGATCCTGTTTGGCGTCTCGGCCGGATCGGCCAATACCATGGTGCCGGTTTCGGCGGGCTCGAACGTGTTGCACACCCTGACCGCTATCGCACTGTCAACGGCAGGCTTTATGGTCTTTGGATGCAATACCTTAGCACCAAAGTAGGCAAGCTCGGCCGCTTCCTCATACGAGAGCACGGGAATCGTGCGGGCATTCTCGCAAATACGCGGATCGCACGTCATTACGCCCGTCACGTCGGTCCATATCTGCAATTCCTCCGCTTCGAGCGCGGCCGCCACGATCGCGGCCGAAAAGTCCGAGCCGCCGCGGCCGAGCGTCGTAGTTTCGCCGGCGCGGTTCGCGGCGATAAAGCCGCCCATGATCGGAACCTCGCCCGCGGCGATCATAGGTTCGAGTTCGACGCGGACGAGATCGGTCGTCTCATCTAATATCGGCTGCGCCGCGCCGTATTCGTCGTCAGTAACGATCAATCGGCGGGAATCGACCTGACGAGCATTTACGCCCTTCGCCTTGAGGACCTCGCCGAGCAGCCTCGACGACAACTGTTCGCCATAGGCCTGGATCGCGTCCCGAAGCATCGCGAGTGGCAGACTGCGGCGCGAAACGCGCATCAGCAAGTCGGACAACTCGCCGCGAGCGAGGTCAAGCTCGCCATTGAACAGATTAGGCCCACCGTCGGGAATAAAGTGCCTCGATACTTCAAGATGCCTGTCAAAATGGGCCTCGAGCGACGAAAATGCCTCAGCAAAATCGCCTTTTTTTGCAAGATCAAATGCTCCCAAGAGAGCGTCAGTGACCTTTGTCATTGCCGAGACGACTACGACAGGGCGTCTGTCGATCAACGACGCGACGATGCCGCATACGCGCTCAAAAGCGGCCACGTCGCCCACCGACGTGCCGCCAAATTTCATGACTATGGGGTTCAGGCTGTCAGCCACGGTTAGAGTGATGTTCAAATCATAACCGTTTGAAGGTCAAGTTCAAAGAAAACCGCTCTCGGAGTAATGGTTCAGTTTGAAATTGTGATCGTCTCTCCGATCTCTGCGAAACTCT
>CAZMQR010000146.1:0-6442 GCA_964568325.1 uncultured Chloracidobacterium sp.
AACTGGAAGGTCAAGATAATGCCGCTTAAATTCCTCGGACGCGGCGGTTTTGGCTCGACCGACGACGCGATAGCGGCGATCAATTATGCTATCGACCGTAAGAAAGCTGGCGTGAATGTCCGCATTATCAGTGCTAGCTGGGGCTCGCGGGCGCGCTCCAAGGCTCTCGAGGACACCATCCGTGCGGCCGGTGAGGCGGGCATTCTTTTTGTCGCCGCCGCCGGCAATGACGGTTCTGACAATGACAAGCGGGGACATTTCCCGTCAAATTACGACCTTCCAAATGTGCTCAGCGTGGCCGCGCTCGACCGGACTGACGCCCTCGCATCTTTCTCGAATTTCGGCGGCAAGACCGTCCACGTTGCGGCTCCGGGCAAGGACATCCTCTCGACGTGGCTCAATAACGGCTATCGTGAAGCCTCAGGCACCTCGATGGCGACGCCTTATGTCTCAGGCGTCGCCGCCCTGATAGTCGCCAATGAACCTCGTATCTCGGTAAAGGCGCTGCGCGAACGCCTCCTGACGAGCGGCGACAAGCTCGATGGCCTTTCGGGCCGCACGGTCTCAGGCGGCCGCATCTGTGCGGCGAACGCCCTGGCGGGACGGGCACAGAACCATCTGCCGCACTAGCTGACGAAATGGTCTAGTCCGGACAGAAAGCGTCGAGAATTGCCGCCCCGATGCCTGCTCGTTGTTTCTCTAACAGCCTTTAACTACACGATTTAACCACCACGCTGTATTTCGGGGGAGGTTTTGGCACGCCCTTTGCCACAGCACGGGTGAGCAATGGCCAGATCATTGCCTAGTTTTACAAAAAGGGAGAAAACAATGAACAGAGTTAAGAGAATTATCGGGTTAATGGCATTTACCTTGATGATCCTGAGCTTGCCGGCCATCGCTTCGGCACAGTGGCGCAATGACGACGACGATTACAATCGCAATGGCCGTAACGGCGGTTATGGCAACGGTCAATATGGCGGCTGGGGCAACGGCGGTTACGGTAACGGCCAGTACGGCAATTATGGCAATCTGAGGTCCACGATCAGGGACCTCAAGAGAAAGTCCAGCCAGTTTGAACGCCAGATCGACCGCGACCTCGACCGCGGCCGCTACAATGGGAGCGACCGCGAAGATCGAATCATGGACGTTGTTCGTGATTTCGACAATGCGGTCGATGACCTCAATGTCGGCAGGAATCGCCAGAACAGCGGCGAGGTTCGTCGCGTTCTTGACCTAGGTGGGCAGATCGATCGACAGATCTCACGACTGCGGCTGAATGGAAATTCGATCCAGCTATGGAACTCGATCGAGTATGACCTGCGCACGCTCGCAAACGCTTACGGCTACAACGATTATGATCGTGGCCGCCGCAACGGTGGATGGGGTAATGGTCGCAATAACGGTAACAACAACCTGCCGAGTTGGTGGCCGTTCTAACCTATTGATTCTCCCAAATCATTCTATTGGCCCGTATCGCGAGATGCGGGCATTTTTTTGTTTGCCGAACTTCGAGATTGCGACTTCGGGCCAGAAAAACTAACCTAATGCCGATGCCCGGAACGCTGTATCTAGTCGCCACGCCTATCGGCAATCTGCAGGATATTACCCTGCGGGCCCTCGATGTGCTGCGAAGCGTAGATCTGATCGCGTGCGAAGATACGCGGCGAACAGGCAATCTGCTCAATCACCTGCGGATCGCGAACCGAATGGTCAGTTACCACGAACACAACGAGCAGGAACGAGCCGAGGAGCTTGCTGACCGCTTGCTCGCGGGCTGCTCGATAGCTGTCGTTTCGGACGCAGGCACGCCGGGCATTAATGATCCGGGCTTTCGCATCGTCGGCCGCGCGATCGAGATCGGTGCCGCCGTGATTCCTGTGCCCGGCCCGGCGGCGTTCGTTAGTGCGGCTGTGGTCTCAGGGCTCCCGACCGACTCGCTTTTTTTTGGCGGCTTCCTGCCGTCAAAACGGTCTGAACGCCGCAAGCGCCTTGAGGCTGTTAGCGAAATGCCGGCAACGCTGATCTTCTACGAGACGCCCCATCGACTCGCGAGATCGCTCTCGGATTGCTCTGACATTCTCGGCGACCGCCGGGCCGTCATCGCCCGTGAACTGACAAAGATGCACGAAGAGGTCGTCCGCGGGCCGCTCTCTCAACTCGCGGCCCGATATGCCGACGGCAAGGTCAAGGGCGAGATCGTTCTGCTGATCGACCGGCAGAAACCTGAACGCATCGAACCAAAGGAACGAGGTTCGCTCGCCAAGCGGATCAAGGCTCTTGAGAAGGAAGGACTCGATTCAAAAGCGGCACTCAAGAAGGCGGCAAAGGAATTTGGCTTGAGCAAGTCCGAAGCCTATCGCCAAGCCTTGGACAAGGCAGGCAAACGTGAAAAATAGAGAGCCGGCAGCGTTGCCGCTGCCGGGCCTATAGTCCTCGTTCCGAGGCCGATTAACGCTCGGTTAATTCGGGCGGAAGGGTCTTATCCACCGCAGGACGCTGCTTGAGATCGGTCAACTCCCATAGCGTAAGCAGAATGGTGCGCGTGACCTTTTCCATTTTTTGGTAGTCGATCTTATCGGCATGATCGCCTACTCCGTGATAATCCTCGTGAACGCCGTCGAACCAGAAAGTCACGGGAATACCATTAAGAGCGTAGTTAAAATGGTCCGAGCGGAAAAAGAACCGTTCGGGATCCTTTGGGTCGTCGTATCGCGTGTTGTAGCCGAGGCCCAGATACGCCTTGTTGGTCTCGTCAACGACCGCTCCCAGGGCCGAGCTCATCATATCTTTGCCGATGACATAGATCTCATTCTCACCCGAGAGGTCCTTGTTTTTCGGATTGGTGTCGCCGGGCTTCTTGCTGCGGCCGATCATGTCGACATTTAGCTGTGCGACGACCTGTTTGATATCGACGGTCGGGAACTTGTTGAAATACTCGCTGCCCCACAGGCCTTTTTCTTCGCCGCAATGCCATACGAAGAGGATCGACCGCTTCGGCCTGAGTTTGGTCTTGGCAAGGGCCTCGGCGATGCTGAGCACCGCCGTCGTCCCTGAGCCGTCATCATCTGCGCCGTTAAAGATCTTATCGTCACCCGGCACATTGGGATTGATGCCGACATGGTCGTAATGCGCTCCGATGGCGACCATCTCACCCTTTAGAACAGGATCACGGCCTTCCCAGACAGCGACGACATTCTGCGTCCACTTTGTTTCGACCTTTCCGGCTGTCGTCATCGACGCGGTCTTGCTGAGCGCGAACGATGTGGCCGAATCCTTCCCGGCAGATTCGCCGGCAAAGATCGTATCCGCGACCGATGCTGAGACGAGCATCGACGGCAGCACGGCCTTGCCCGCTGGCATATCGCGAAGCTTCTCGGGGAATGTCGAGCCGCGGCCGAGAAAATTGCGAAGCTGCGGCCAAAATCCCTGTATCTGGGGCGATGCGATGAGGATCATGCCCGCCGCGCCATGAGCCTCGGCATACGAAATCGGATCGGCCCAATCCGTGCCTTTCACGCCTTTTAGATCGTCGTCGGTCACGTCATTTGGCGGATTCGTTGGACGGTCCGGCCGTGGGCGGCCTTCGCCGTAAACGACGACGATCTTGCCCTTGACATCAACGCCCTCGTAGGCATCGATGCCCTTGGCCTTGACCATCCAGCCATGACGCACATAGACGAGCGGTGCGTTTACGGTTGTGCTGCCTGATGTCCGATAAAAATCCTGAAAATATTTCAGCGGCTGGCCGCCGATCGAGAGTGTATTCGCGGCCGGATCGACCACTTCGCTGTGCAAGGCGATCTTCTGAAAAAACGTCCCGTTATCGCCCGCGGGCTTAAAGCCCCAGCGGCTCAGGTTCATCGCGATGAATTTTGCCGTAAGATCGAGGCCGCGCGACGGCGTGTCGCGTCCCTCCATTTCGTCCGATGCTACGAAATGCAGATACTCGCTGATCTGCTTCGCGGTCACACCATCAGCGACCTTGCGCTCGGCGGATGTCAGCCGGACAACCGGCGCCTGGGCAAATGATTGAAAGACAAAGGCTGCTAACAGCAGCAGGGCGGATAAGGTTCGTTTCATTTTTCTCCTGTCTGGCAAGCGAGTGATACGCCGTCGGAGAAAGTTTTGTTTCAAGCCGGGGTGCCGATGATGGCGATCTTGTGCGAGTTTGCGAGAGCGGTCATCTCGTCCCTGTCAAAAACAAGCGTCTTTCCGGCTGTTATCGACAGGCACGTTGCTCCGGCCTCGATCATGGCCTCGACGGTGGGAACACCGACCACGGGCACGTCGAAGCGCATGTCCTGATCGGGCTTAGCGACCTTGACGACGGTCAGCTTGCCCTTGGCCAGTTCGCCGGCACGGCGAATGGTCGCATCGGTGCCCTCCATCGCCTCAATGGCAACGCACGCTCGCGAACGGACGAC
The DNA here is from genome assembly GCA_964568325.1 of uncultured Chloracidobacterium sp. GTDB lineage: Bacteria > Acidobacteriota > Blastocatellia > Pyrinomonadales > Pyrinomonadaceae > OLB17. The sequence goes on from CAZMQR010000146.1 coordinate 4,425, forward strand.
GATCGTCTGCCCCAGATCGAGGCCCGCGATGCCGGCGGCGACGTGCAGGCCGTAATCGATATTCTCGCGTTCGCCCTTGTCGGGTGAGCGCCGCGTAAGTGCGCCTTCGGGAGCGAGTTGGTCGCTGATAAAAAATGTCGAATCGATAAGCTCGATGCCTTCTTTGGCTAGCTCTACGGCGACACCACCGATCAGGGCGTCGGTATTGCGATGCGGCAGGTTCCAGAGCATCTTGACCATTCGCACATCGGGCATGGCGCCTGAGAATATCTGGACGTGCTTGACCTGGCCGGCCATGATCACCTTTTCGACGCCGTGTTTCTTAAAGAACGACAGCATCTTGCCTAGCTGCCCAATGCCGACCCAAGTCACGACGTCGGCTTCGGATTCGATCCGAGGGTCAGTTTCTTCCCTGATCGCGGCGACGGCGAGCGAGGCGCCCGCGCGGTGGGCACCGTCGGCAACCAGAAAAGGGAACTGTCCGTTCCCGGCGATCATGCCGTATCTCATCGGCGGTTATTTTAGCAGGAATCGTGCTGGGACAGCCGTATGTGAAACAGTTTTAGCTGCTCGTTATCGTTCGCGATGATCTCGCGGAAGCTGAAACCGAGCTTCTCCAGCAGACCGGCAGAGGCCTTATTATCGAGTGAGGTGATCGCGAAGACCTCGGTGAATCCAAGCTCCTCACGCCCGTATCGCAGCAACGCCTGCGAAGATTCAAAACCGTAACCTCGGCCCTCGTATTCCGGCAGGAACGCAAAACCGATGTCCGGCCCCGGCAGCGTGTCGCGTCGGACAAAGCCACAGTTGCCGATCGGCGTTCCATCCTTGAGGCACACCGCATACATCGAATAGCCATGCCTGCGATAATTGGCGAGGAAGCGCTCCTCGATATACGGCCCGGCTTCCTCGATGGTGCGGACGCCGCGGTCGGCTATGTAGCGATGAAACTTCGGCGTGTTGATAAGCGCCAACACAAAAGCGGCGTCATCCGTGGTCATCTCACGGATGATCAGCCGCTCTGTTTCGGTTATAAGCCGCCCCTTACTCATCAAAGGGCGCGATCTCGCCCGGCTTTCTCAGCATCTTGTTGACCTCGTCGAGATGGATCTCCTCAAGCAGGATCATCTCGCGAGCGTATTCCTCGAGGGCGACAGACACGCCTTCGGTTATCGACAGCAGCTCGTAATAGGCATTGAGCGTTGTGCGCTCGTGGTCGAGGCTCTCGCGCAGGATGTCGCCGATATCGTGCTTCTCGGTCTCGAGCAGCGGGCCGATCTTGAGGCTCGGGTGGCCGCCAAGCATCGTGACGAATTCGCCCGCCTTGTGTGCGTGGCCCATTGATTCGTCAGCATTGCCCTTTAGCCATGAGACGATCGGAATTCGGTTATATCCAAACACCATCAGGCTGTAATGCGTGTAGCGCACTACGCCGGCCAACTCAAGCTCAAGGATCTTGTTCAGTGTATCGATCGCGTTCTGTCTCTCGGTGTTGTTCATGCTAGATACTATAGCGCGCGCGTGGCGGACTATCCTCGCCACGACGGCAGTTCCTTTGTGACCCGGCGGACATAAACGGACGAACCCTTTACCTCGATGACCTCGACCTTTTCGCCTTCCTTGAGCGGTTCTTCGTCATCTATCGGAAACGCGGTCCACGTTGAGCCAAAGACTTTTACGGCACCCTCGTTGAGAGCACCTTCGCTGGCCGTCGTTACCGTGCCTACTTTGCCCGGCAATGAATCGACGCCGGTCTTCATTCGGTCGCGTTCGCTGTGAGAGAAATATCTCGCAAATATCGTTCGCGACATCACCGTCAGGCCGATCGAGACGCCGGCAAAGACGAGGAATTGGAGCAGAAAACCGCCGCCCATCAAGCCCGTCAGCGCGGCTGCCGCGGCGCCGATGCCAAACCAGAAGAGCACAAAGCCCATCGTGAATATCTCGGCGATGATCAATCCCACGCCCAGCACCAGCCACAGGATCCAAAGGTATTGGTCCATATTTGTTCTCAATAT
>CAZMQR010000147.1:0-5145 GCA_964568325.1 uncultured Chloracidobacterium sp.
ATCGTTATGCGGCCGATCTTCAAATTGCCGGTCCGGGTGATCTCGACCTTGCCCTCGCCGTAGAACTTGATCACGTCGTCGGTATTTCGTAGTGTCCAGCGCGTGTTTACGGCCGGTTTGTATGCGACCATAAACCACGCCGCCGAATGGGCGCCGTCGCCCTTGAACAGGTCCGAGACGATCTCGTCACGATTGGCGGTAAAAAAATCGACGATCGCTTTTCGGGCCTCCGGCGAGAGTTCATTGAGATACATTCGGTTGTCGGATCGCAGGCTGCCAGCCTGCGTTCTGATCGGCGGAGCCTCGCCGACGAACAACTTCAGGGCCGCGACAACATCCGCCGGCATCTTCCAGATCTTTGCATACGTCGCCAGCCACCGCTTGTCGATCTGATTGAACCCATTCGGATTACTAACCAGCTTTATCGAGATGCCCTCGACCTTTTCACCTGCTTTCGTCCGGACCCGCACCTCAACATCCGCCTTCTCACCGTGCGGCTTTGCCGCGATCACCTCCTGGATCACGCCGAGATCGTGATTCATCGCGGCAAGCCATTTCTTCGCGTCCTCATCCGTCTTCCAGCCATTGAACTTGTCCCGTATCTCGTCCTCATTCCTAAATCCGCCCTTCGCCGTTCGCGAACCCAACTCTGCAGCACCGCCCTGCTCCGTCGCCTGGCCGAACACGGATCCGGCCAATAACAGCATGACTGCCAACGCCAGCAGCCCGATCCGCTTGCGTTCAATCATCGAGCGGACTCCTTGACAAAGTTGGCAGGCGTCCTCCGTCCGGTGACTTAAATGCCGCATCCGAGTAACTGAGCCAACCTGATCAAGGAGCCTTGCCTTCTGTGCCATACCGATCCCGATATAACTATCGCCCATCAAGAACTATCGGTGATAATATACGGAAAACGTGTATTATACCGAATTAGTGAATCGTGATGGACGTGATGGCGAAACAACGAATTTGTTATCAATGGTTTGGGGGTTATGCTGAGTTGCGTGGCGGCGGTTTCGCCCCGCGTCATCTCAAACGTTATGCGGCCCAACCAAATGAGTGAGCGACACCACGACGACGGGAGCACCGTTTACTCATTTGCAGAGCATTTCCTTGTTGAATGCCCGCGGTGTGAAAAATGCGCGAAGACTTCTCGGATTGGCAGAAACGGTCACATCACATTGGCCCGCATCGTCTGCACAAGCTGTGGTTACTCGAAGGATCGGGAAATGAATGGTTGGTATGTGGGCTTACCCGAAGACTGGTACTTCCAACTGCCCTTGTGGCTTCAGCGTTCTTGTTGCGGCAAAGTGTTATGGGCATATAACCTTGATCATCTTGCCTATATCGAATCATATGTTGGAGCCGATCATCGACTGCGCAATCCCGATCCATCAGCGACGATACGTAATGCAACTATGGCAAGTCGGTTGCCACGCTGGATGATCGACTCAAAAAACCGCCGGGCTGTGATGCAAGCGATCAAGGCCCTACGTGAGAAAGCCGCCGCATAACAATCCGTTGCATCTGAGCCGCGGGCCGCTCGGGTTCCGAAATCAATGTCGTTCGCCGCGGCCCCGGTGAACGGTAGTGTTAGGCTTACAAGAGGAGGAAGGGAGCCACATGTACGGAGTTCTACTACTGCTTCACATCTTGGCCGCGACTGTCTGGACCGGAGGCCACTTGGTGCTGGCCATCACTGTACTGCCACGGGTGCTCAAAGAAAAGTCGCCCAAGGAACTGCTGCGCTTCGAGTCCGCCTACGAGCGACTCGGCATCCCAGCTCTCCTCGTCCAGGTTGCAACCGGCTTGTGGCTGGCATATCGACTGGTTCCCGACGTAGACCAATGGCTCTCCTTCGGCAGTCCGGTCTCCCGCTTGATCGGGGCAAAGATCCTGCTGTTGGCTATCACCGTCGCCTTGGCCGCCGACGCCAGGATCAGGATCATACCGAAGCTCTCGGAAGAGAACCTGACGTCACTGGCGTGGCACATTATTCCCGTCACGATAGTGTCAGTGCTGTTCGTTATCGTTGGCATATCGTTCAGAACGGGATGGTCGTACTGAGCCTAACAACAGCATGCCGCCCGCCGGTGCTTCGCTGCAGCTGATGCTGAGCGTTCAGGGGCGCGAACCATGCTCGGTTCTCAAGCCCGGATGAATGCCGAGAATATTAAGGAGAAACCTGATGAGTCAACGACTCGATTACAAGCTTGCATCCCCTGAAGCCTTCGCGGCCATGATCCATATCGAACAGCAGGTCCACAAAAGTGGGCTGGATGAGTCCCTGCTGGAATTGGTCAAAACTCGCGCCTCGCAGATCAACGGTTGTGCGTGGTGCATGGACATGCATACCAAGGACGCACGTGCCCGAGGCGAAACCGAGCAACGCCTCTACCTGCTTTCGGCCTGGCGAGATGCTGCGTGCTACAGTGCGCGCGAGCGTGCGGCATTGGCTTGGGCCGAAGCGATTACCGAGATCGCCATACACGAGGTATCCGATGCGGTCTATGCTGAAGCGCGTGAGCACTTCGACGAGAAGACCTTGGTCGATCTGACCTTGGCGATCATTGCGATCAACGGCTGGAATCGAATGAATGTCGCATTCCGCACCACGGTAGGTGACTACGTCAGCCCGCATACACCTGAGCACTGAAGCGTCTTACCAGCATGGCAGCGGATACGACAGTTGAAGAAACAAGATCGCGTTGCTCGGAACCCGATGGCTTGAGACGAGAAGAGTTTTGGGCGGCTGGGCCTTGAGGCCTAATGAAAGCGTTGACCTTGCGATGATCCCTCGATATTGTGTAGCATATTGTGTGGAGAATTCTATGGCCACGAATCTTGCATTAGATCCGAGCTTAATAGACCGGGCACTCACCCTGAGCGGTGAGCGCTCGAAGAAGGCCGCTGTAACGCTTGCCCTCAAAGAGTTTATTGCCCGCCGGGAGCAAAAGAGAATCGCCAAGCTATTAGGCCAACTCGAATGGGATGAGCGTTTTGATTACAAGGCCGAGCGCACTCGTCGGTGAGCCTTTTTGTCGATACCAGCGTATGGTCGCTAGCCCTGCGTCGTGATGCTCCGCCCGACGATCCAAGTGTTGGCGTGCTTCGCGACGCCCTGCTTGATCAGGCTACGGTCGTAACCACCGGCATAGTTCTTCAGGAACTATTGCAAGGCTTTAGCGGTGCGAAGGATCAAGCCCGCATTATCGGGTATTTCCAGGCCTTGCCAATCCTTAACCCGAGTCGACAGACTCACATTCGTGCCGCGATGGTGCGGAATACGTGCAGGCGCAGCGGTGTTCAGCTGGGGACGGTCGATGCACTGCTGGCCCAGCTTTGCATAGAATACGACCTATTGATGCTGACCACGGACAACGACTTTGTAAACGCGGCCCGGTTCGTTCCGCTAAGACTCGCCCTTTAGCAACACTCGATGAAGAATCGTCTACTTTCTTTTTGGCTGTATCCCGCGAAAATATTCTTCGCTCTTTCCTGGGGTATTCTGCCAATATTAGGCCAGACCAACGGCCAGCCAACGGCTACGCCTACCTCATCGCCCATTCCTGCGCAGGAGCGAGCCACGATGGAGCGCGTAGTTCGCGAATACCTGCTCAGTAATCCCTCGATCCTGCGGGAGATGATAGAGGCTCTGCGGGTCAAGGAGGAGCGTGAGAAGGCAGAGACGGCATCGGCCAATCTGACCAAGTTGCGGCCGCAGATCCTGAATGATGCCGATTCGCCGACCGGAGGCAACCCGGACGGTGACCTGACGATCGTTGCCTTTTTTGACTACAACTGCGGTTATTGCCGGAGTAACCTACCGGCGGTCCGCGCGCTCGTTGCTCGCGACAAAAAGCTCCGCGTTATCTACAAGGAGCTGCCGATTCTCGGCCCACAGTCCGAGAAAGCCGCGCTCGCGGCTCTCGCGGCACATCGCCAGGGCAAGTATGAGGCGTTTCACGAAGCGCTCTTCACCGGCCGTGCCGTGAGCGATGCCTCCATCAAGGCCATTTCAGATCGGCTCAGCCTCGATCACACCCAACTGACCAAGGACATGGCCGACCCAAAGCTCATCGCGGCCGTCGATCGTAATAGATCCCTCGCCCACGCCCTCGGCATCGACGGAACGCCCGCATACATCGTCGGCGCTCAGATCATCCACGGCGCTCCCGCCGACGGAATGCTCGAATCCGTGATCGCCGAAGAACGTGCGAGACTCCCAAAAGTGGTCAACGAAAATCCGCCGCGCGGGCCCAAGCAGAATTAGACGACACCTCAATTCAAAGGGATCTGTACGTTCCACTTGTCGCCCTTACCACACCCGATCACCTGCGGCACATTTGGCGAATCCGGCAGAGGGATTCCCTTGTCGGTGACCGCACCGGCCATCACAAACCCTTTGCCGCCCCGGTAGAGATGCAGCCATCCAATATAGTCCGGCTGGTTAAGCCCCGGGAGCGAATGCTTCTGGATCTTTGGAAAAGTCATATTGAGGTCGACAGACTTGCCAAGCTTCAGTTCCGGTATTGGATGACGCACCTCGACAAACGCTTCACCAGACAAGAGCCCCGGCTTTGCCTTCCAACCGCCAAACCAACCGCCTTTGAAATCATTTTGGAGATTGACGACCGCATAAACGCTACAGCTAGGTAGAGCGAAATCCGGGTCCGGCTTCATTCGTCTGACGCGAACAGTGATGTTTGACGGTTCGTAAACTGAGCCGGTCGCTGGTTTGATTTCGGTACCCGGATAAGCAGTGAAGCACGGCAATGGCAGCAGCCCGTGCTCTTTAGCTGTTTGCGCGTCGCCGCAGTCGGGTTCTTTTCCATCTTTCTGTATCTCCGCGAGCAGCTTATCGAGGCCCTTCTTGTACCACTTGGCAAGTTGGGCTCGCATTTCGGGCGTGCAGGCCCCGCCCTGACTCTCGAAACTCTCGCATGAGAATTCGACCGCCACGTCAACGACCTTTCCCTTTCCCATCTCTTGAAGCGCGGCCGTGTCCGGCAGGTTCGGCGGAACTCCCGCGGCCGCTAATCCAACCGAGATCGCGGTCCCGGCAAGTTGCTTCATCGCATCCTTGCAGTCGTCTTTCGCTTTCTTCCCAAGCCAGTGACACGGCACGGTATTGGCAAACTGCGT
>CAZMQR010000147.1:5245-6437 GCA_964568325.1 uncultured Chloracidobacterium sp.
TTTATGCCGACAATGCCCGGCGGTGACAGCGGTGCGTCATTTGATGACGGTTCCTGGCTTGATGCCACGAGCACCGCGCTGTGGGCTCCGGGAACATTTGCGGACCATCGAAACGACCAGAGCCATTTCGTGGTGCTCGGCCCATAGACGGCGTCCTTGACATAAACCAACGGCGCACCGTCCACCGTAAAGATCCCATTCCAGATCTGCAGTGTCGGGCGTAGGCTGATGAGTGCCGGAATGATGGTCCGAGGAGGAGAAACAACTCGCGTCGGTTCTCGTGTAGGAGAAACAGCCTCGATCATCGTCAGCCGCACGCGATCGATCCCCGCCAAATAGCCCTTCGAATTTCGATCTTTTCCGGTGATCTTGACGCTCAGCTTGTGGATGCCGGCGCTTAGATCAAAAGCACCAATATTGATCGGGCCCGAAGGGGCGACATTTGGGGCATAGCCATTGAAGATACTGCCTGCACGCCTGCCATCTACTTCAAACTGAAGCTCCGCGTAGTCAGGAGCGCGCGTCAATCCCAGTTCGATGGTATATTGCCCCGCCGTAGCCACATCCAAGTCCAGATCGAGCACAGCACCGGGCTGGCCGCCGGTCCAGAATAACTGCGAGTTGCCGCTCCAGCCTTGTCCAAAATCTGACATCGGCTGTGCCGTGACAATTCCACCCCTCGCGATCGCTTTCCCTGATCTGACGAGCGCTTCGCCTTCGTAAATGCCCGCAAATGACCGAACAGGCTGCGCCGCAGAGCTCTGCGCCATCAATAGCACAAGCGCCTGCAGGATCATTACAAGCGGAATCGATCCAAGACGCAAGGGATTGTTTCCCCTACCTTCCATTAGACTCCTCCTTGTTCCCCCGCAGGCCTCGACTGATCGATCGAGGGAGAAGACTGCGCCGTAATGGAATCTTACACCCGGGATCATGAAGGGGCAATAGTTTTATTTCATCAATTTCCTTATGATGGTATGCATCATTCGCCAGGCTGGCGACATCGACGATCGTGGTTTGCTTGCAGGAAAGAACTCGGGGCTGGCGGATCTTTGCGTCGCTCGATCTTTTGAATATCGAGCTTCGACGCCTAATACGACCTTACGAGGTCGACACCTGTGTAGTAATGCCGGATGATCTCGTCGTATTTGACGCCCATTTTCGCCAGGCCAAAGGCGCCGTATTGGCACAT
>CAZMQR010000148.1:0-6416 GCA_964568325.1 uncultured Chloracidobacterium sp.
TCTCTCGTCCGTCTGGTCAACATCGGAATCTGACGTAAGAGCTATTATCAGGGCGAACTTTATGAAAATCCTCCGGCCCGTTAGAGTTGTTAAATCGGGGATTGAAAAGACTAAAACCTAGGTCGACTCCATTATCCTAGTGTCCCTACGACTTGACACCTTGTGTAGGGAGGTCTAAGTAATAGTAGGGCTAATCGTTGAAGTAGGTGTAGTAGGAACTGTAGTAGGTCTATGCAGTTACGGCGTGTTACCTATTGACCCAGTATTTTCATAAGTACTGTACATACAATCAGATAACACTAACGGAAACGAGGTAAAAAACCGCCCGGCCGATTTTGTAATCATCAGGTCGGGGGTTCAAGTCCCTTCACCGGCTCCATTTAACTCTAGTATCTACAAGCATTTAGCAATAGCCACATGTCCGTCGCGGTCTCATCCATAGCGATTGTTGGACTCCGCCGGCAGGATTTCTAGTTTATAATTCGGCTTTGGGAGATGGCAGAATCTTATATGCAGAACGTGGGTCGGCCCAGCTAAAAGTTAAAAAACAACACAAACTCATTTGAGACGTGGAAATTCCTCGGTCCTGAAGCTCGTCGACCTCGTAGACAATATGAACATACTTCGGCTGGATGAAATCGATCAAGAAGGGCTTGATCGTCTAGCCAAGTACCATCGATCGTGGAAACGCCTGACAGCCGCGCACCAAAAAGCTGATATTAAGCAGAAGAATGGAGGAAGAAGACAGAAATAGAATGAAGAAGATAGTTTACGTCGATATGGACAATGTGTTGGTAGACTTTCGTTCAGGCATCGCGAAGCTGAGTGACGAGGACAGGATCGCCTTTGAAGGCCGCTATGATGACTGCCCGCGAATATTTCCGTTGATGGACCCGATGCCGGACGCGATTGAAAGCTTTCACGAACTCGCGAAACACTTCGACACTTACATACTCTCTACCGCGCCGTGGCTTAACCCAGCGGCTTGGATGCACAAGGTTGAGTGGGTTTGTAAGTATCTTGGCAGCGACAAAAACGGACCGGCTTATAAACGGCTAATTCTGAGCCACCGGAAGAACCTAAATAAGGGCCACTTTTTGATCGACGACCGAGTGAAGCACGGCGCGTCAGAGTTTGCGGGCGAGCACATTCACTTCGGTGAGGATCCACGGTTCATGAATTGGAAGGCAGTTTTGGATTATCTGTTGCCGCTGGCTTGATCGCTCATTCACCGGCTCCAGAATTAGAAAGGGCGGGGATCGATGTCCCCGCCCCTTGTTGTTTGAACCAAGGTTACTTACTACGGCATAACCTCAACGAATCTGGGAAGCGAGACCGGTTGATTGAGGTAAACGCCGAATTCGGTACCTGACTTGACCTCGGCCTCAGGGCCTTTTAGGAGCCTTTCACCGAGAAAGCCAGCCCCGGCGCCGATCGCCGCCCCTATCGCGGTAGCTTTCCCGCCGCCGACCATTGCGCCCAGCACGGCCCCGCCGGCCGCTCCGCCGCCGATAAAGATGATCTTGCGATGCTTCATCTTGTCGCCGCTTACGGTCCCTTCGTCATCGCTGGACGATTTGCCCTCGGTGAGTTCGGTCAGCGAACCATTGATGGTCCGAACACGGCCGTTTGGCAGCTTGACGGAGATAAAACTGGCGTCGATCTCGCCCGGTTTGCCGCCTTTGGCTGCTGGCTTGACAGCGTCGACGCGGCCCGTGATGCGGCTGCCGGTCGGGATGACGACCACTCCGTTATTCGAATAGACCGGTTCGGTAACCGTCACAAAAAAAGTATTGCCGACCTTTGCCGTCTTTGAGCTGATCGTTTTCTCGATGCGGACTCGCATCACCGTGCCCGTATCGACCGAGTAAACCGGCGTGACCGGCTTTACTACTGATTTGCGCACGACCGGCTTTCTCTTGATCACAGGTTTTTGGGCAGAAACGACACCGACGCCGCACAACAAAAGCAGCGAAAGCATCGCGACGATGTTCTTAGAATATGACTTTCGTTTCATTGGTTTTTGTCTCCTCAAATTCGGGATCAAAGGGCGGACGGCGAGAATGAATGGCCGTGCGCCGCGTTTGACACGAACACAGCAGAATAGGTTGCTAGGAATGTTATGTCAATTTATTGAAATAGCTCGAGATTAGACATATATTTGAGCGACAACATAATTTCACAACTCCTTAGGAGGCGGCCCCCGGCGTAAAAACCGGGGGTCGACCAGTTTAGAAGCGGAGTTAAACAAGATTTTGCAGGAGAATATATGCAGCTGATCGCCCCGACGTTTTTGCTCTTCGCACTGAACCTATTGGATGCCCTGCTCACGATCGTGTGGGTCCGCAGTGGGGTGGCGACCGAGGGCAATCAGTTGATGGCGAGTTTGCTGGACATCGGCAACGGGCCGTTTCTGATCGTCAAGATAGCGATCGGATTGGTTGCCGGCGTTGTTCTCATCCGCTGGGGAAGCCGACCATTGGCGAGGTACGGCCTGGTGATCGCGTTGGCCGTGTATCTCGGCCTTATGGCGATCCATCTCTTTACCGGCCTTGCCGCCTTTGGCGTTGTGTCAAATACTGCGATCCACGATGCCGCGCAGTCTCTGATGATCTGAAGTTTTCTCGAAACACCGGCCTACGTCCCTTCGTAACTCAATACGCAACCCGCGCGGATTTTTGAAGCATCAAAAATCTGGTATTTTACAGATTCGTAAGGTAGGTCATTATGTCCAGACAATCGGTTTATCAACTATCGAGTCGGCAATTGCTGCTGCTCGCACTTTCGAGCGCCCTTGTGGCGGTCGGTATTTCGGCCTTTTTGTATAGCTACGGTACGTATTGGTTCAGCGAGCAGGCTTCTCCGCCCGCGTTCGCAGAGGATGCGGAGCGGTCGATCTCTGATCCATCGACGGTGAGCGATGAACAGAACAGCATCGAGGTCTATCGAACGATCAGTCCGGGCGTCGCATTCATCAACACAACATCCTATTCGCAGGACTGGTTTGGCAACGAACAGGAAGGCAAGGGCAATGGCTCTGGCTCTGTGATCGATGCAAACGGCCATATCGTGACGAATTATCATGTTATCGAAGGTGCCCAAAAACTAACTGTGAGCTTTGGCGGCGATAAGGTGTATCCGGCAACTGTTGTAGGTGGCGATCCAGATACGGATCTTGCGGTGATCAAGATCGACCCGCCTGCCGGAATGACGATCGTGCCGATAGGTGATTCGGACAAGCTTATCGTCGGTCAAAAGGTCCTGGCGATCGGCAATCCGTTTGGGCTCGATCGCACTCTTACAACGGGCGTGATCTCGGGCCTCCAGCGGCCGATACGAGCCAGGAACGGACGGCCGATAGACGCGGCTATCCAGACCGATGCCTCGATCAATCCGGGAAATTCGGGTGGGCCGCTGCTCGATAAATTCGGCAAGATGATCGGTATCAACTCGCAGATACTCTCGCCCGCGGGCGGTTCGGTCGGTGTCGGATTTGCAATTCCGGCGGCTACGGCCAAACGGATCATCCCGCAGCTTATCCAATTCGGTGAGGTTCGGCGCCCCAAGCTGGGAGCGACCCTCCCGAGCGTAGAGGACCTAAAGCAGCGCGGTTATCGCCTGCCGGTAGAGCAGGGCCTCCTGGTCCTCCAGATCCAGCCGGGCGGATCAGCGGATCGCGCGGGGTTGCGAAGCGTAACGTCGGATGGACAGATCGGCGACATCATCCTATCCGGTGAAGGGCAAAAGCTCAATAACATTGACGATCTCTATCGACTGCTTGACCGAAAACAGATCGGCGATACGGTCAACCTCGAAGTCTTCCGTGCAGGTCGCAGTACTACGGTTGCGGTCCGGTTGCTCGGCGGGCCCGGCAGGGTCGCTCAGCCAACAAGGCGGACGTTCTAACTTCAATCAGGAGACCGAGAAATAGAGGCTGTCGTAATTGGCAGCCTCTTATTTGTTGCTTGCGTGCTAGAGTTAGATCGATGTTAGAAGATGAACTGGAGAGGGCGATCTCACTGGCTCTAACGGCCGGCCGCGAGATAATGGCCTATTATGCGACGGAGTTTGTCGCCGAGGCAAAGATCGGGGCCGACGATCGGGTAGAGCCTGTAACAGAGGCCGATCGGCGGGCGAGCAGGATCATCGTCGATGCTCTCGGGCGAGATTTCCCGCTCGATGCCGTGCTGTCCGAAGAGGAACCTGATGATACCGCGCGACGGCTTGCCAGCAGGCGTGTATGGATGATCGACCCGATCGATGGGACGGCAGGCTTTGTGAAGCGAGACGGTGATTTCTCGGTGCAGATCGGCCTTGCGGATGCGGGCGTTCCAATCGTTGGCGTCGTTTACATGCCGTTTCACCGAATCCTCACTTATGCGGCGAAAGGAGCGGGGGCCTTCCTTGTGAGAGGCGATGATGCCCCGCAGCGCTTGGCGACCTCAACGACCGTCGGGTTGGAGCGACTCACGTTGGCAATGTCGCGTAATCATCCGAGCTCGCGCATGGGCAAGATCATCGACGCCTTCGGTTTTCAAAGCATCCACAACCGCGGATCGGTCGGCCTCAAGGTCGGACTGATAGCCGACCGCACATGCGATATCTATATCCATCCGAGCCCACGGACAAAGCTCTGGGACACATGCGCTCCGCAGATCATCCTCGAGGAAGCCGGCGGGCGAATTACCGATCTATTTGGCGAGTCGTTCAGATATGACCGACGTGACCTGCAAAATCGCAACGGTATTCTCGCGAGTAACGGTGCGGCTCACGAGGCCGCTGTCGAGCGGCTCAAGCCGTTGCTCGATGAATTTGGCCGAGTTCCGTATCAGTACTAGTCCATTCCAAAGCGCTTAAGTTATTGTGTTTGACATCTGATTGTGTTAAACATATACCTCAAGTAGCTCTTCAGCGCGCTCAGGTTAAAACTAAAAAGGGAAGAATTTACGTGCTTACTGATTCATTAAGCGGCGCCGCGGTCAATGCCGCAGTGGAACGGCCGATCATTAAGGCGGGCGATTATCTTAACAAGCTCACCGGTGAGCACATCGAATACGAGTGCCGACGAAAGCTCGACGCGGGTGCAAAAGAGATCGTTCTTGACTTTGGCGAGACCGAACTGGTGAACAGCATCGGGATCTCGATACTTCTCGGAATTGCTGATGTTGCCGCGGCACGAGGGGCGAGGATAATTTGCTCCGACGTAAGGGAAGAAACCATCGAACTATTTGAAATGCTCGGGGTGACCAGGCATGTGACACTGGCGTGAGGCGGCGTAACTATGGCAGAACATGATCACAAACTGATCCATGCGTTCGGGGCATTGGCCGAACTCGGCCAGGAGGTCACGAACAAGAACAGCTTTCAGGAAACGATACGCACATCGTTGCATCTGCTGTCGGGTGCACTCGGGATCATGCGCGGTGCGGTGGCGCGGTATTCGCGTTTCGGCCACGAACTGAATATGCTCGCCGTTCGCAGTCTTGGCGATGATTTTCCACTGAGCCTGATGCTGACTCCGGAGGACGAGCGGCAGTTCCTCTCCTGCGGCCTCCATCCGATCGAGATTCGCGACGCGCAGGTACTGCCATTTTTTCAGATATACGACGTGAGCTTTGGCGGACGGCGGCTCGAACTGTTCGTGCCGCTGGTCGTCCGTGATGAGATCGTTGGTGCGATCTTTCTTGGCGAAAAAGCGACCGGCCAGCCTTACTCCAACTATGAAAAAGACATCATCTGCGCGATGGGCCATCACATCGGCGTAGCGATAGCCCAACGCAATCTAATGGCCGAGATCGAACGTCAGGCCGATGAAAATCGGCGCCTGTTCGACGAGATGCGTTCGACGTATAACGACACGGTCAAGGCCTTTGCCGCCGCCATCGACTGCAAGGACAAGTACACCGAAGGACATTCGGTCCGCGTTGGCCGGTTCGCCGAGATCATCGCCTCTGAGCTTGGCTGGGGCAAGGAAGAGACCGAGGGAGCCGCCGTTGCCGGTTACCTCCACGACGTTGGCAAGCTGACCGTCGAGCGAAAGATCATCAATGCACCCTATCGCATCAACGCCAAGGAATCGGCCGAGCTTAACAAGCACCCGACCGTCGGTTACGAGATCCTGCAGCCTATCCATCATCCGTATGCCGACGTCCCGCTGGCGGCAAAGTATCACCACGAACGCATCGACGGCCGCGGCTATCCGGATGGCCTCTACGACCGCGAAATTCCGTATATAGCCAAGATCGTCACGCTTGCCGATTCATTCGACGCAATGACGACCGACCGTCCGTATAAGGCCCGTCGTCCGGCCAAAGAGGTGATCGACGATATGAGAATGAACTCCGGCAAGCAGTTCGCTCCCGAGATCGTCACCGCGTTTCTTGGCGGTTTTTTGCGCGAATTGACCGGCGAAGCCC
>CAZMQR010000149.1:0-6340 GCA_964568325.1 uncultured Chloracidobacterium sp.
CTGTTTTAATACGAACCGGAGCATCCGGATCGTCAGGCGGGGTCTCGGACGGCACCTGCGCAGACATTCCAGACGCGCAGCACATTCCAATCATGAACAACGCCGCGTATCGGCGAACGGAAGCCGAAAGGCGGCGAGAAACTACTTGAAGATCGCCCATCTAAAGTTCTGTAAGGTCAGCCATATTCTAGGGAATTTGGTTGGCCATTAGCAAGATGTTTGTTTGATGCGCGGGTCCGATCCTCGGTTGTTTTGCTTCGGAGAAATTCCGGGTGACGGTGAAACAATTGAGTGACTCAGGCGTGATATAATCCGTGCAGATCGATCAGAGGGCCTAGCCGGTTCGAGTTAGTTTGAAGCATCTATGACCGAATTTATCTGCCGACTGGGAACACCGTCGGGAGAAATCATTACCCGTATAGTTGAAGCCGCCGCCGCCTCAGACGCTCGCGCTCGCCTCGAAGGCGAGGGTTTTAAGGTATTCGCCGTGTCGAACGCCAGCGAAGGGCTCTCTGCGGTTCTCTCCTCCTCCGGTCGCAAGGGGCGTGTTAAGCAGGCGGACTTTCTGCTCTTTAACCAGCAGCTATCGGCATTGCTGCGTGCCGGCATTCCTATTCTGCAGGCGATCGGCCTACTCAAGACGCGCTCTGCATCGGCAAACCTGCGAGCCGTTCTCGTTGATGTGGAGGACAAGATCAAGAACGGCATTCCGCTGTCCGAGGCCTTTGAATCTCAGGGAATGTTTCCGCGCATATATACCGCATCGATCCTCGCGGGCGAGCGCAGCGGCGCACTCGACGACGTCCTGGCTCGCTTCGTAACGTATCTTAAACGTAGCGTCGGCGTTTCGCGCAAACTGCGCGGGGCTCTGGCCTATCCGGCATTTCTCCTCCTTGCGTCCACGATGATGGTCGCGTTTCTTACGCTCTATATCGTTCCCCGCATGTCGGATCTGTTCAAGAGCCTCGCAGCAAACCGGACCTTGCCGACCGTTACGCTTGTCGTCCTATGGATCTCAAACGCGATCATCAACAATATCTATTGGCTGGCACCGCTGCTGCTGATCGTTGGCTTGGCGATATTTGCATGGCTGCGCACGCAGGGCGGCAAGCTATTGCTGCATAAGGTCTTGCTCAGAATTCCGATTGGCGGACAGTTGATACGGAATATGACGACGGCGCAGCTTTCGAGATCGCTTTCGACCCTTCTGTCAGGCGGGATCACGGTGCCGGAGGCGTGGGAGATATCGGCGCAGGCTATCAACAACCTTGAACTCAGACGCCGCAGCCAGGGTGTATTGCCGATGATCAGAGAGGGCCGTGGCTTTACGGAGGCGCTCGAAAAGGCTAATTGGCTGCCGGAACTGGCCCTCGACATGATCGGCATCGGCGAGGGCTCGGGCTCCTTGCGGGAAATGCTCGACGAGGTCGCCACCTTTTACGACGCCGAGGCTGAAGTCCGGCTAGAACAGTTTACGACGCTGCTCGAACCCTTGATACTATTATTCATGGCCGGCATCGTCGTGACCATCTTGCTGGCCATCTACCTGCCGATCATACAGATGATCTCGGCCGGGCCGGTGGGCGGACGAAAATAGAGCGAAATGAGCACCATAACGAACGGCGATCAGACCTACACATCATCGCCAAACATCCAGATCAATGACTTCCTCGATAAGGAGCCGCCCGAGGTGACCGAAGCAAAGGCACTTGCCAAGCGCTATCGGATGCCCTTTATCGACCTGCTGCCGCCCGAGCAGGAATCGCCGGTCGATGCCGATCAATTGGCGGCAATTCCCGTGGACTTGATGCTCCGCAACCAGTTTGTCCCGTTGCGGCGGGACGGCAACAATCTTCACGCCGCGATGGCCGATCCGACGAATTTGGAGCGGCTCGATGAGCTCGAAAATGTCCTCAATGTCCGGATCGTCCCGTACGTCGCAACGGCCGGCGCCATCGATGTTGTGTTGCGTAAGGGCGACTCGACCTCGCGCGTATTGGCTGAGGCGGCCTCGACATTTAAGATCTCGCTCGTCAAAGAGACCGAGCAGGGCGAAGAGGTGCTCGACCTCGACAAGCTGGCCAGTGACACCGAGATGTCGCCGATAATAAAGCTTGTTGACACAATACTTTACAACGCGATGGAATCGCGCTCGTCAGATATTCATATCGAGACGCGAGAACGCGACGTTCAGGTCAAATTTCGTATCGACGGTGCCCTCTACTCAAAGGTCGATCCGATCGACATCGCCTTTCACCAGACGCTGATCTCGCGAATCAAGGTCATGTCTGAGCTCGATATTGCCGAGCGACGGATTCCGCAGGACGGCCGTTTTCGGGTGCGGTACAAGGGCCGCACGGTCGATTTTCGTGTCTCGATAATGCCAACGATCTTTGGCGAGGATGCGGTCATCCGTATTCTCGACAAAGAGCAGATCAACGAATCATTCAAGAACCTGAATCTCGATGTCGTCGGGTTTGACGATGACGACCTCCAGCGTTTTCGCCTCTACATCAAGGAACCATACGGCATGGTGCTCGTGACCGGGCCGACCGGCTCGGGTAAGACGACCACGCTCTATGCAGCTCTGAACGAGATCCGCAACGACGAGGACAAGATCATCACGATCGAGGACCCGGTCGAGTATCAGCTTCACGGTATCGTTCAGATACCTGTAAACGAGAAGAAGGGGCTTACGTTCGCCCGCGGCCTTCGCTCGATCCTGCGTCACGACCCCGACAAGATCATGGTCGGTGAAATTCGTGACGAAGAGACGGCGCAGATCGCGATTCAATCCGCCCTGACCGGCCACCTCGTGTTTACGACAGTTCACGCCAACAACGTGATCGACGTGATCGGCCGCTTTTTGAACATGGGCGTCGAACCCTATAATTTCGTGTCGTCGCTCAACTGTGTGCTCGCCCAGCGGCTCGTTCGATTGCTTTGTCCAACGTGTAGGCGTCCATACGAGGCGTCCGATGAAGAACTGCTGTCGTCGGGCATCCGTCCATCCGACGCGCAAGGCCGCTCACTCTTCCGCAGCGTCGGCTGTGATGCGTGTAATCATACCGGTTATCGAGGCCGGTCAGCTATTCACGAATTACTTGATATGTCTGATCTCATCCGCGAAATGATCATCGAACGCCGGCCGGGCTCCGAGATCCGCCGGCAGGCAGAGAAAGAAGGCCTTTCGTCGCTGCGCGAATCTGCCGTGAAGAAGGTCTTTTCAGGCCAAACGACGCTGCATGAGATCAATCGTGTAACATTTGTTGAGGAAATTAAGAGCTAAGAAGGAATTTAGCCCCGGATTACACGGATAAAAACGGATCAGAAAATGTCGTTATTTCTTATCCGCGGCTAATTATTTCCGAATAAACCGCCGGATCGACATTGCCGCCGCTCACGACGAGACATACACGTGTATCGACAAACCTCTCGTGATGTTGTATGACTGCACCAAGGCTAAGGGCACCCGTAGGCTCGCATTTTAGATTTGCAAGATCGTAATAGAGCCGGACGGCCTCGACGATCTTCTCTTCCGGGACCTCGATGATCTCTTTTACACCGCTTTGAACGATCGGCCACGTTAAATTTCCAAGCGATAAGGTGCGGGTGCCGTCGGCGATCGTTTGCGGTTCTGTCTCGTTCGCGATCAATCGTCCCGCCCTCAGACTGCGGGCGGCGTCGTTCGCGAGCAATGGTTCAGCACCGACGATCTCACTGGCCTTACCGTGTCGGCCAAAACTCTGAATCGTTCCTGAGATCAGTCCGCCGCCACCGACCGGGAGAACCACAACATCGAAATCGCGCTCCGCGATCTCGTCGCCGAGCGTCGAATTGCCATCGATCACAAGGCGATCGTCAAATGCGCTTGCGAGATATGCGTCAGGACGTTCGCAGGCAAATTGTTCCAGTCGTTCGGTGCGGCTGATGACGTTAACGTCGATCAGATCGGCCTCGGCACCGTATTCGAGGACAGCGTCGATCTTAACCTTGGCCGAGTTATGGGGCATTATGACGGTACATCTACGCCCCAACAGCTTGCACGCATACGCGAGGGCCTGGCCGAAGTTGCCTGATGAGACGCCGATAAATTCGTCATTTGGCGAGTTCAGCACCACGTTATATGCGGCGCGAAACTTAAAGCTCCCGGTGTGCTGGAACGTCTCGCTGGCGATCGTGATGTTCAGCCCAAGCCGGTCGCGAATTTTTGCGGATTCGATAAACGTCGTCGGGCGGATCGCCTCGTTAAGAGTTTTCATCTAGGGAATTTCACCACAAAGATACGGCGAAACACAAAGATATGGCTTAGTGTCCTCTGTTTCGTTATGGTAAAACGCTCTTATGGCGAAAGCTCACTTTGGAATGATCGGCCTCGGCACCATGGGGCGGAACTTTTTGCTCAACGTCGCAGAACACGGCATCAGCGGCGTCGGTTATGACCTCGACGCGGCGAAACGAGACCTGCTGTTAAAAGAGGGAGCAGGAATGCCGATCGCAGTTGGCACCGACATCGCAGACTTTCTCTCAAAACTCGAGCCGCCGCGCAACATCATGCTCCTCGTCCCCGCGGGGCCGGTGGTCGATAAGGTCATTGCCGATCTCGTGCCGCATCTCGACAACGACGATCTCATCATCGACGGCGGCAACTCGCACTTTACCGACACGGAACGCCGCGAGGCGGAGTTATCTGCAAAGAACATCGGCTTCATGGGAGTCGGCGTAAGCGGAGGCGAAGAAGGAGCCCGCCACGGAGCGTCGATCATGCCCGGGGGCACTCGCGCACATTACGACCGCATCGAAAAAACTCTCGAGGCCGTATCCGCAAAGGTCAACGGCGAGCCGTGCGTTGCGTACATGGGTGCGAGCTCGGCGGGCCATTTCGTCAAGATGGTCCACAACGGCATCGAATACGCGATGATGCAGTTGATCGCCGAAACCTATGATTTCCTCAAGCGCGTTCTCGAAATGAAGGCCGAGGCGATGCGTGAGACATTTACCGCGTGGGATAGCGGTGAACTCAACTCGTTTCTCATCGAGATCACCGCGACGGTGCTGGCAAAAAAGGACGATGAAACAGGCAAGCCGCTTGTGGAAATGATCCTCGATACCGCCGGACAAAAGGGCACGGGCAAATGGACGTCGCAAGCTGCTATGGACTTCGGTGTTCCCATTCCGATCATCGACTCCGCAGTCGCGATGCGTCAGATCTCAGCGCAGAAAGAGTTGCGGAAAAGGATCGCCGAGCAATATCCTGTCGATCTAACGGAACATCACACCGCCATCGAACCCGCTGACCTGAAAAATGCATTGCTCTTCGGTTTTGTGATCGCCTACGCTCAGGGAATGTCCCTGCTCCAAGTTGCGTCGGCAGAAAAGAATTACGGTCTCGATCTCGTTGAGATCGCAAGGATCTGGCGCGGCGGCTGCATCATCCGTTCAAAGGTGCTGGAAGAGATCCGCACGGCCTACGCCGCAACGCCCGATCTGCCAAACCTGCTGCTTGATCCACAATTCACGCAGCTTTTTGCCGAGAACATCATGTCCGTCCGCAGGGTCGTTTCGGCCGCGAACGGCCACGGCATACCGGCGATGTGTTTCGCATCAGCGTTAGGCTATTTCGACGCTTTCCGCACCACTCGCCTAAGCGCCAATCTCATCCAGGCACAACGCGACTACTTCGGTGCGCACACATACCAGCGCACTGACCGCGACGGTACTTTTCACACACCTGATTGGGAGGCATTGACCTGATGAATCCTGCTGACAGGACCTTCATGTGCGAGTTCCAGCGTGCGATCTGATCAAGCGATGGACCAAGCACCTTGAGTTTTGAGCAATTTGCTCATTAGCTGGGCATGGATCGAGTGGCCGCTTTTTTCGGCGATAAATTTGCCTTGGACGGGCATTCCGAGAAGGGCGAGGTCGCCGATGATGTCGAGTATCTTGTGGCGGACGAACTCGTCTGCGAAACGGAGCGGCGTTTCGTTGAGCATGCCCTGCTCCGTGAGCACAATAGCATTGTCCAGCGAGCCGCCCTGGGCGAGATTTGCCTTGCGCAGCGTCTCGATCTCATGGGTAAAGCCGAATGTGCGTGCAGAGGCGATCTCGCGGCCAAATGACCCATCGTCCAGCACAAATGTGAGTGCCTGTCTGTTAATGAAAGGATGCGTGAAATCGATCGTGCATTCGATCTCGAACTGCTCGGCCGGTTCTGCCGACATACGGCGGCCGCCCTGATCGATCTCAACGCGTTTCTCGATCTTTAGCGTATGCCGCTGAGAATCCTGCTCGACCGCGCCGGCTTTCGCTACCTGCTCAACCACTTCGACTACGAGAC
>CAZMQR010000150.1:0-6336 GCA_964568325.1 uncultured Chloracidobacterium sp.
GTACCCGAGAAATCGGCGCCATCGGGCAGTTCGACCGGCAGATTCTCGTACTTTTCCGGCACGACGCCACAGATGTCGCAATAGACGATCGGTATCGGCGAGCCCCAAAACCGTTGCCGCGATATCCCCCAATCGCGCAGCCGATAGGTGATCGCGGCCTCGCCAAAGAGGTGTTTCTCGGCATATTCGGCCATCTCCTTTTTGGCCTGTTCGCTTGTCTTGCCGTTCCAAAAATCAGAATGCACAAGAACGCCCTCGTCTTTAAAAGCCTCATCGAGAGCTAACGCCTGCATCGTGTGATGAGCGTGCTCCATGTGCGGTTCGGAGATAACCTGGCGGATCGGCAGATCAAATTTCTTGGCGAACTCAAAATCTCGCTCGTCGTGAGCCGGCACTGACATCAATGCTCCCGTGCCATACTCCATCATCACGTAATTGCCGACCCAGACCGGCAATTCCTCATTACTGAACGGGTTTATCGCCTTCAGGCCCGTGTCGATGCCGTCTTTTTCGATCTCAACTTCATGGTCGGCGGGCCGGGCGTTCTCCACGCGGATCATCGCGATCTTTGCGGCTACAACCTCGTCGAAATTGTCCATGTTCGCCTGGATCACGGGATGTTCCGCTGCCAACACGAGAGCATTCACGCCGTAGATCGTGTCGATACGGGTCGTGAAAACACGCACACGGTGCTTGCCAAGATCGGTCGTGCTTGTGAGCCCGCTCACCAGCGGACAATAGAACATCGAATCGCCTGATGCTCGAATCTCGAAATCAACAAATGCGCCTTCGCTGCGGCCGATCCAGTCGCTTTGCCGTTTGAGGACATTGGCCGGCCAGCCGTCGGCGATCTCGGCCATGTCGTCGAGGAGTTGGTCGGTGTAGGCCGTTGTCTTTAGGAACCATTGCTCGATCTCTTTCTTCGTCACCGGATTGCCGCACCGCCAGCACAGTCCGCCGCTGGCCTGTTCGTTCGACAGCGTTGCCTGATCGGTCGAGCACCAGTTGACCTGCGTCACCTTCTTATACGCCAGGCCCATCTCGTGCATCTTGAGAAAGAACCATTGGTCGAATTTGTAATAGTCCGGCCGGTGCGCCGCCATCTGCCGCCGCCAGTCATAGCTCAGGCCCAGCCGCTCAAGCTGGCCGCGCATCGCTTTGATATTCTCCTCTGTCCAGTCGCGCGGATTTACGCCGCGTTTGATGGCCGCGTCCTCGGCCGGCTGCCCGAACGAGTCCCAGCCGATCGGATGCAGCACGTTAAAGCCGCGCAGCCGCTTGTACCACGCCATCGCGTCGCCCGCCGAATAGTTCCGCACGTGCCCCATATGCAGGTTGCCCGACGGATACGGCAGCATCTCAAGCTGGTAGAATTTTGGCCTCGGATCGCCCGCCTCGGCGTGAAACGCGCCCGTCTCGGCCCACTTCTGTTGCCATTTCTGCTCGACCTTTTTTGCGAAATATTTTTCGTCCATTGTGCGAAATAAAAACTTGAGTTTAGCGAATAACACACAGGCTATCCACTACGGCATGGGTTCAATTGTTGGTGTGAAGTCTCGCCGCGTCCGCCCGTCGGGCGAAGCGGCTATCTAAGGGCGAGGTTGTTCTTTCCGAACGACACAGCAAGAGTTTAGTTAAACGCCGTCAGCATGTCCAATTTTTCTTTGCCAAACGGTGAATCCGTGCTACTATCGCAGAACCTGATAGACCGCTGAGTTTATAGGAAGATTTACTGAATGATCACTTTAATAGATCTGCAGACCGCCGATACTTGATCTTAGTCACGCGTTAGGCCGTCTGCCCCTAAAAACAGGAGGCAAACACGATGGCCGACCGTCATACTACCGAACTCGCCCGCCGCATCGACCCGCTCGATACCACCAACCTCAACCGTTCTACTAACTCAAAATTTCGTCTTGCTTCAGAGGACGTGATCGCCGCTCTTGCAGATGCGACTGAGAACCGCCGAGCGCAGCAGGTTGGTGAATGGGAACGCCTGAGACGACAGTCGTTTCGATCTGCCCACCAACGTGCCTCTACAGGTAGAACAAACTGAGTCTTGGAATCCCGGCCTCTTCGCGCAGCCGTTTGAGGAGCATTAGGTCGTAGGTCGTTTTGTACGCTTCGGGTTCCATGTCCGACTTGTAACCGCGAAGCTGGGATGAAATGTCGCGTTCGATCCCTTTTAGGTGGGCCTTGTCCCAATTGGCCAGCATCGCTCGGTCGAGCAGTTTTTCTATATCGCCGAGCGTTGCATCTACAGTTTCGGGGTCGTCCGCGAGGTTCCCGGCAAGTTCATTGAGGCGCGTGACCGCGCGAGAGATGTCCTCGCGGAGAAATTCGTTCTCGTTTTTTTCGAGTCTTTGGATAGCCTTGGCGATGTGCTGAGTGATCTTGTCGCGGGAGAATGCCGTTTCGCGGCTCTCGTCTCCAGTCTCCTGATGCTTGCCGGTCTGCGACGTCACCCATTCCGCGTATTGCGCCTGGACCTCTTCGCGGCAGTAAAAGAGGCTTTTGATCGTGCGCGTGCCGGGCGGCTGCTTGTCAAAAACGTCAAACACCGACTCGATCGCGCGTATCACGATATGCAGCGGAATGCCGCGATCCTGCCACGATTCCATCATTGCCCAATCGAGCGGACTCAGCAGCAGGTGCTTTTGCCGCCGTCTGACGAACGTATCCTCGATCTCTGTGAAGTAGTTGAAGTAGTTCAAAACGGTAGTTTACCACTCAACCTCTTCTCTGCGTCCTCCGCGATTCTGCTCTGCGACCTCTGCGTGGAAGTTCGGTTCCACGCGGAGGACGCCGAAAAGGATCGCAGAGAACGCAGAGAGGGCGAAAAACCCTTGACTTTTGCAGGCTTTTGTGCTACGCTGTTGCGAACATGGGACAACAGGGAAAATCGATCGCATTTTTTGCGCGAAACAGTGAAACACGAGCAGAATCTGACCGTAACTTATGGGATCTCAATACGTTACGGTGTTTCAGGCCGACTGAAACACGAGTGAAACATGAAACAGACGCGAATTTTGCGCGAAACATTGAAACAAGAGCTGTTTTGTGCCCGTAAGTCCAAGAATTACAAAAGGTTGCGGTGTTTCAGTGCGGGTTGAAACAGACTGAAACAAATGAAACAGTTTGACGGGAGGTGAGCAAGGCGATGCAGGGAACTAAAGAAAAGACCGATCACTACACCGACCTGGCCACGCAGTATCGCGAAGTTCGCGCTTACACAGAGCAGCTTTGCGAGCCGCTAGAGATCGAGGATTACATCCCGCAGCCGATCGTTGATGCCTCGCCGCCGAAGTGGAACATCGCTCATACGACGTGGTTCTTTGAGGAGATGGTGCTCAAACGGGTCGCGGCCGATTACAGGGTTTTTGATGAAGGCTTCGGGTTCCTCTTTAACAGTTACTACAACACCGTGGGCGAGCGAACGAAACGCGACCACCGCGGCGACATCAGCCGGCCAACGGTTGCTCAGGTTTTTGAGTATCGAAAACATGTTGATGAGGCGATGGAACGGCTCTTGTCGGCACCGCCCGTGAGCACTGACTTGGCCGACCTCGTGATTCTTGGCCTGAATCACGAGCAACAGCATCAGGAACTATTGCTCACCGACCTGAAATACGCATTCAGCGTCAATCCGCTGCTGCCGGCGTATCGCGATGGCTGGTTTCCGGAAGAGAGGGCAGAACCCCCTGCGTTAGCAGGGGGCACTCGCTTGCCCGACAGCTCGCCTGAAGAACGAGGCGGCACCTCAGCCACGTCCGCTCCCCCCGCTTACGCAGGGGGTTCTGCCCTTGAGGGCATCTATGAGATCGGCTACGACGGCGACGGGTTCTGTTTTGACAACGAACTGTCGAGGCACAAGGTGTATCTCAACGACTATTCGATCTCCGACGCCCTGGTGACAAATGCCGAATACGTCGAATTTATCGAATCAGGCGGCACACGACGCTCGGAATGACGATCCCGGCGTTCGAGAAACAACTGAGATCCGCCTGTGGAAATGTGGAAAAGCCCAAAGCGGCTTTCCCACATTCCCACAGCACTGCTACTGACAATAAACTAAAAGGAGAAATAAGAGAGTTTTTTGTCCTGGAAACTTGACGGGCTCAATGTGCTAGTTACATTGCGAGAACATTAGCGTTGTTTTCGCAAACCAACTGTGTTAGACTTCCTGCTACCCAAACAAGAACTTGTGCAGACCCAACTTTAGGTTGACCTATTGCTTGGTTACTTATGACCGACGTTGCAACCATACCCTCGTATCTAGAGATGGGGGCCTTTGCTGCTCAGATATTCAGCCTACCGGTTGCCGCGTTTACGCTTGTCCTAAACCGTATTGAAGGCAGAGCGATGCGCGATTTGCAGATTGCCCTAACTCTGTCGGAGTCATTCAGAAAATATTGGGAAAGTGGATGGGAAGTTTCTCTTGCACGGATATGCGATACGAAGAAGAGCGGGAATGACCGCAAAGGTAAGAACTGGCTATCTGATGAGGACGCAAATGAACTTCGTCATATGCTCAATTGGATCGACTGGCTCGGAACTTTCGTTCGGACGCGGGCCTTTTCGAACCCACACTTAATAATCGGTTCTATCGAGTTTAGACTCCGACAAATCATTGATTGCGGCGAAGAGATTATCGTCGAGGAATCTTGGCTGAATGGCCTGGAATACTGGCGTGGGGTAATAACCGTAGCCGAACTTCTGCGGATCGAATCTATAACACGGTTAAGAAAACTTTACTAGCGTTGCATAGCCGTGATTCTACAGATACTCCGCTTTGACACCCTCGGCTCGACCAACGACGAGGCGGCGAACCACGCACGGCAAGGCGCCGCCGAGGGCCTTTGCGTGATCGCTCGACAGCAAACCGCCGGTCGCGGGCGGCAGGGCCGGAGTTGGGTGTCTGAGCCGGACACCGGATTGTATTTCAGCATCATTCTGCGTCCAAAGATCGAGCGCGAGCAGTTGGGCCTTATCACGCTCATGGCCGGTGTAGCCGTGCACGATACGCTCCGCGACTTTGGCCTGTCGCCCGATATCAAATGGGTCAATGACGTCCTGGTCAATGAAAAAAAGATAAGCGGCATCCTTGCCGAGGCCGTCGAAACGCCGACCGGCCTAGCTGTGATCCTCGGCATTGGCATCAACATTAAGCGAGCAGGTACGCCTGAGACCGCCACGTCCATCGAGATCGAGCTATCAGAACCGGGAGCGGTAGCGACCGGATTCCTGCGAGATCGAACTGCTTCAACCCAAACGGTCGAGGAGGAGCTTATTCAACGTATCGGACACTGGAACGAGCAACTGACAAGCTCCGTCGCAACGATCCTCGATGCGTGGCGGCAACGCTCGTCGTATTTCAGCGGCAAGAGCGTCCGCGTCACGCTTGCCGACGGCGTCATTGAGGGCGTGACCGACGGCCTTGAAAGCAACGGAGCGTTGCGTGTTAAACTTGCCGACGGTTCTGTGAGTATTGTCCATGCGGGCGATGTCGAGAGGTTAAGGAAGAACTAAGCCACGAATGCACGAATATGAGGCCTATTCGTGCATTCGTGGCAACTCATAAAGTTTTGAATGCGATTGTCCGAGCTACATCCGGCGTTCTACCACACACGCATCTGGCAAAAACGCCTGTCGCGGCGGCTTGCCGATGCGACGGTGCGGCGATTTGCTTCGGAGGTTCGAGCGGATGATCTAGGCTTTACCTGCAAGAAACATCAGTCGCTCCTACGCCGCAAGCTCGGCGACAGCGACCCGCAGCTTCAGGAGAATAAGGCCGTCAATCTCAGGATCGCGTGTCCGACCATCGACGGTCTGGTGATCAAGCCGGGCGAGACGTTCTCGTTCTGGCGGCAGGTTGGTGAGACGACGGCGGCAAAAGGTTATCTCGAAGGTATGCAGCTATCTCGCGGCGAGGTCGTCCGCGGTATCGGCGGCGGGCTTTGCCAGTTATCGAACCTGCTCTACTGGATGGCGCTGCACACGCCGCTTGAGGTGGTCGAGC
Organism: uncultured Chloracidobacterium sp.; assembly: GCA_964568325.1. Taxonomy (GTDB): domain Bacteria; phylum Acidobacteriota; class Blastocatellia; order Pyrinomonadales; family Pyrinomonadaceae; genus OLB17. The sequence continues at coordinate 6,020 of CAZMQR010000150.1, forward strand.
GGCATCACCACAGCTTCGATCCGTTCCCTGATGAGAACCGCACGCTGCCTTTCGGCTCAGGCTGCGGCGTGTTTTATAACTACATCGACCTGCGGTTCTTCAATCCGACGGAAATGACTTTTCAGTTACGTGTCCGCGTCGATGAAGAGCATTTGAAGGGCTCGATACTGACCGATACGGAACCGCTTTACAGCTATCACGTTTTTGAGAGGGATCATCGCTTCCTGACCCTCGGCGATAAGAATTACCGAGAGAACGAAATATGGCGCGAGGTGATCGACCGCCGGACGGGCAACCGCATCGCCGAGGAATTGCTT
>CAZMQR010000151.1:0-6335 GCA_964568325.1 uncultured Chloracidobacterium sp.
GAAGCTTGATCCGTATATCAACGTCGATCCGGGCACGATGTCGCCGTTTCAGCACGGCGAGGTGTTTGTCACGGACGACGGCGCGGAGACGGACCTCGATCTGGGGCATTATGAGCGGTTTACGCACGCAAAGCTCTCGCAGGCAAATAACTGGACGACGGGCCGTATTTATTTATCAGTAATAGAAAAGGAACGGCGCGGAGACTATCTTGGCAAGACGATACAGGTCATTCCGCACATCACGGATGAGATAAAGACGGCCGTCCGCAAGGTTGCCGAGATGCACAGGCCCGATGTGCTGATCGTCGAGATCGGCGGGACGGTCGGCGACATAGAGTCGCTGCCGTTCATGGAATCGATCCGTCAAATGGCCAACGAGGAAGGGCGCAATAATGCGATCTTCGTCCACGTCACCCTCGTTCCTTACATCGCGGCAGCCGGTGAATTGAAGACCAAGCCCACGCAGCACTCGGTCCGGGAACTGATGGAGATCGGGATCGCGCCGGATATTCTGCTATGCCGCTCGGACCGGCCGATTCCTGTCGACCTGCGGAAAAAGATCGCTCTGTTCTGCAATGTTCAGGAGAACGCCGTCATCTCAGCTCTCGATGTGGATACGATCTATGAGGTGCCGCTGGCGTTTCACGAGCAGGGCCTCGACGACCTGATCGTCAATAATCTTCACCTAAAAGAGCAATTTCCATCGGCCGACCTCAAGCGTTGGCGAGACCTCGTAGCTACCATTAAGGAGCCGACCGGCGGGTCGGTGCGTATCGGTATCGTTGGGAAATATGTCGAGCTTGAGGATTCTTACAAATCGCTCAACGAGGCCCTGACGCATGCCGGAGTGGCCAACAATCTGCGCGTCAACGTAACCTGGGTCGAGTCCGAGAATTTGATGAAGGACGAATACGAGAACGACCTGCAGGATTTTGACGCCATTCTCGTGCCCGGCGGCTTTGGGAAGCGTGGGATTCCGGGAATGCTGCGGGCGATCAAGTACGCGAGGAAGTCGGGAACGCCATATTTCGGCATCTGCCTTGGAATGCAGACGGCCTGTATCGAGTTTGCCCGGAACGAGTGCAAGATGAAGGATGCAGATTCAACGGAGTTCGACGAGGGGACGCCGTATCCGATCATCTTCAAACTGCGCGACCTGGTTGACGTCGAGGAATACGGCGGCACGATGCGGCTCGGCGAGTGGGAATGTGATCTGAAAGATGGTTCGCTTGCTCGCGAGGTCTATCACGGTGCCGAGAGTATCGGCGAGCGTCACCGGCATCGCTACGAATTCAACCCGCTGTTTCGCGAGAAGCTCGAGGCTCAAGGGCTGGTCTTTAGCGGCGTTTCGCCGGACGGCAAGTTTGTCGAGATGGTCGAATTGCCGCGCGACGTTCATCCGTTCTTTATCGCCTGTCAGTTTCACCCCGAATACAAGTCGAAGCCTCTGGCGGTGCATCCGCTGTTCGATGCATTCGTTTCGGCAGCCTGGAATAACAAGCTCCGCAGCGAGAATCTCGACCACGACGTCGCCAGCGACAAACAGGTCGAGATACCGGATCGTGTCGAGGTTGCGACGGGAGAATAGGAAAAATCAACCACGGATACACACAGATAGACACAGATAGGGAAGGACCTTATCTGTGTTAATCTGTGTGTATCTGTGGTTTAGAGCTTATGCAGGCTTTTGAGGTCGAAAATGTGTCATTTGGCCGGGGCGAACTCTCGTTCCTTCTTGGCCCGTGCGTTGTCGAGAACGTCGATCACGCGATGAAGATGGCGCACGCTATAAAAGATATCTGTGAGCGGGCCGGCGTTGGGTTTGTTTACAAATCCTCATTTGATAAGGCGAACCGCAGTTCGATCGACAGCTTCCGGGGCGATGGGATGGAGTTTGGCCTCGACGTGCTCGCGCAGGTCAAGGACAAGGTCGGTGTACCGGTGATCACCGACATTCACGAACCGTGGCAAGCGGAGCCGGCGGCTGAGGTGGCGGACATGCTGCAGATACCGGCGTTTCTTTGCAGGCAGACCGATCTGCTGGTTGCAGCGGCGAAGACGGGCAAGGCGGTCAACGTGAAGAAAGGGCAGTTTTTGAGTCCATGGGACGCAAGGAATATCGTTGAGAAACTACAGGCCGCCGGGTGTAACAAGGTGTTGCTGACGGAGCGAGGGGCGAGTTTTGGATACAATAATCTTGTCGTGGACCTGCGTTCGTTCCCCGTGATGCGCTCGTTTGGAGTGCCGGTCGTTTTTGATGTAACGCATTCGCTCCAGCTTCCGGGCGGGCTCGGAAAGGCAACGGGCGGTCAGGCCGAGTTCATCGAAGATTTCGCCCGAGCAGGCGTCGCCTGCGGTGTTGACGCTGTCTTTATGGAGGTTCATGACGATCCGGCGAACGCGCCGAGCGATGGGCCTAATCAGCTTCCGCTGGGTCGTTTAGAGCAGCTATTGGTCAAGTTGAGAGAGATCCACGCGATCGTCGCCAGATGAAGATCCATTAGTCGAGAGGTAAGCATCTATGAAACATTCTGTGGGCATTCTTGTGTTTGCACTTGCGGTGCTGGGGTGTGACCTTTCGAGATTTACGTCGAACAGCAGTGGGAATAGTTCTAACTCTGTGCCGATCGCGACCAAGCCGTCACCGGCCAGTCCACCGTCAGCAGAGGCGTCGCCGGCCGCACCGTCATTTATTTCCACATTGGAGAAGGCGTCAGGGAAATATCCGGCCGATATCAGGCTGCTGAAGATCCCTGAGCTACGGGAACGGCTGAGGAAGCTGCTTGGCAAGGATTTCGGGGACCTCGAAGCCCACTGGAACGTCGAGTCACCGATCGAGATCAAAAATGGCATATTTAAGGCCGCCGCCTGCGAGGCACATAACTGCGGTGCGAACACTTACTTCATCTTTGTTGACATGAAGAAGGACAACATCAACGTCTATCACATCGAGGACGATGTCACGAAAGACTATTTTGAGAAGGGCAAGATAGAGCTTCCCGCGGGAGCCCTGGAGTTTTGACCGCATTCTCTTGCTCCGAGAAGTGACTATGAAAGCTATTCTAATTGTGTTCGCCTGTCTGTTCGTGGCCTGCGCTGCAAGTTTTGTATTGGGTCAAGATCCGGTAAGGCCGGCGGCGACTTGGCAGGTCGAGAAATATGATATTGATGTCACCTTGCCAGCCGACGCCGCAAGGGCGATACCGATCCGAGCTCGACTAAGCCTTAAGAATGTCTCCCAGCGCCCGGCGTCATCGCTGACGCTTCGGATCTCACCGGCTGCCGAGATCGCGGCCGTGAAGCTTAATGACGTGATCGCGGACTACACAAAGAATGAGGAGAAGATCAATGCGGCGATCAGCCTTCAGCGCGTCTCACTTCGGCCGGGATCGATAGCTGCCGGCGGAGTGTTGTCGGTCGCGGTCGAGTACAAGATGAATATTAATGAGAATGGCGGTGCGGCTTCACTGTCTCCGGTCGTGGCCCATCTCCTGCCCTCCTCTTTCTGGTATCCGACGCCGAATAGCTGGTACTTTACGCAGGGATCGGATCGGGCACCGACCCGAATAAGAGTGAATTCCTCGGCCGGGTTCTCCGTCGTATCGTCAGGAACGCTATCGGACGGAGCCTATGATGACAGGTCGTTGGCACAGCCGTTCTTTGTCGTCGGGACGTGGGATTCAACGGCACAGAACGGCGTTTCGGTGCTGGTTCCCAAGGGGACCGATCCCGACGGCCAGAAAAGGGCCGCCGAGATGGCCGCTCTGTTTTTTGAGTCGCGCACTTTTATGTCAGGGCTTCTGGGCAAGGCCCCGGAGACACCGTTGAGGATCGTTTCGGTCCGACGCGGGGCAGGATTTACCAGCGGCGGGACGTTGCTGGTCGACGAAGCGGCCTTTCGTCGCTCGGCCGTTGACTCGACGACGGCAATGAACATCGCCGAGGCTGCGGCCCGCCTGTGGCTGGGCAATTCGATCTCTGTTGCCGGTGATGGCTATGGAGTGATAAGCGAAGGCATGGTCCGCTACCTCGCGACGCAGTTTATCGAAACCAAGTTTGGCAAGGACATCGCTGACATTGAACGCCTGCGACAGAGGACATCGTATGCCGGTGTCTCAAAACGCGACGCACCGATGAGCACAGTATCGCCGCTCGATGACTATTACTATCCTGAAGTCGCGAATAAAGGAGCGATGATGTGGCGGATCCTCGCGAAACGACTCGGAACCGATGAGTTCTGGAGAACCATTCGTGCCAACATGCAGGACGGCGACCTCAGCGTCGCAGAACTGCGGACGGCATTCGTATTACAAAAGCCACTGTTGGATGGCTTTTTTGACCAGGTAACCGAGATGAACCTTCTCGTCGGTTTGCCGCAGGCGACCGGCTCTGACACTAGGGTTGCAGTGCGCAACACGGGCACAATGGATGTGACGGTGGATGTCGCTGCGTTCACGGCCACGGGAGATAAGATCGTTTCGCCAACGACGGTCCGGGCGACAAGTTTTGGCGAAGTTACCTTTCGGGGTGCTGAAAAGATCGTGCGCGTAGAGATAGATGTTGAAAAGCTATATCCACAGACCGACTATTCGGATGATGTTGCGCCGCGAGAATCGACCGACGGCGATCCTTTGCTTGCGGTAAAGCGCATATTTGACAAACAGGAATATGCCACCGCCGAAACAACGGCAGGAAGGTTGCTGCGTGAACTGCCGCGATCGGATGACCTTCGCGTTCTCTTGGGCCGAGCCCTGCTTGCGCAGAACAAGAATGCAGAGGCAGAAAGGGAATTTCGCACCGTCTTGAATGAGAAGCTGCCGGCGGCTCGCAACCTTGCGTGGGCTAATGTCGGACTCGCAGAGGTGGCCGCCCGATCGAACCAGGCCGCCGCCGCGTTAAAGTTCTGTGAGATCGCTATTGTAACGGATTCAGATTACGGGGCGAGCCTAGCGGCAAGGAACATCAGGACGAAGCTCGGCGGCACGAGTTCCGCCGAGGCGTCGATCAAGCAGTTCTTCGTGGACTTTGATAAGGCCGTGTCCGGCAATCGAAAGGCAGAGGTCGAGGCGATGGTGATGCCGGGTGAGGCCGCTCGATTCTCGAGCGGTGTGTCAGGCTCGACCGAGCGATGGTTGACGCAGGTGAGCCACGTCGATCGGCTCGGGCCATCGATCGTGCTGGTTGAGGCGAATATGGCCATTAAACTCCTCAATCGTAACGAAGAAACAGGGATGGCGGTCTTTAGGTTGGTCAGTTCGGCCGCCGGGTGGAAGCTGGCGTCGGTCGATATCTTTGAAGTTCGATAATGCTCCGTATGAGTGACCTCTCACCAGAACTAGCCGAGCGGCTGCGGCGGATCAAACTGCTCCTTATGGATTGTGACGGAGTGCTTACGGATGGACGGCTTTACTTCGGGCCGACCGGCGAAGAGCTTAAGGTCTTTCACGCCCGCGACGGCCAGGGCTTGGTCATGTGGCATGCGGCCGGATTCCGCTCGGGTATTATTACGGGCCGAACTTCGCCGATAGTCGATATGCGGGCGAGACAACTTGGAGTGAGTTTCATCTACCAGGGCCGGAAAGAGAAGGTCTCGGCCCTGAACGATCTGATCCTGGAGGCGGGAGTTATCCGCGAGGAAGTTGCTTACATCGGCGACGACACGCCTGACGCCGAAGTATTTCCGTTCGTCGGCCTTGCTGTTGCGGTTGCAGACGCGCATGATGCCGTCTGCACGGCGGCCCACCTCGTAACGAGAGCCGACGGCGGCCGTGGGGCGGTTCGCGAGGTGATCGATCTGTTGCTTTCCGCGAAAGAGAATTAGGCGGCCAGGCCGAACAAATGGTATGATTCGGCTCAAAAGCGGGCGTAACTCAGTGGTAGAGTGTCAGCTTCCCAAGCTGAAAGTCGCGAGTTCGACCCTCGTCGCCCGCTCCAAGTTCCTACTCCTCGCGATACAACAGGGCAAGCGATGGTTCGCCGGGATCATCTCATCCGGCTTGCGCGACAACCATCGTCGTCGGCTTGACAAACTAAGGGCGTGATAAGAGAATCATAATTTGCCTTTGAACTTGATTTTCAGGCAGTTTTGAAAATTATTCAGAAAATCGCGATTGTCGCTTGACAAGGGTTGTGGCTTCTGTATAATTAAGAGTTTCGCCTCGACGGAGAGGTTGGGGTTGTGAAGTTGATATTTGAAAACTAGATATGCGTGTCCATGTGTTAATTCGTATGGAAAGTCCAACAGGATAACCACCTGTTGGCAATAATGAGACAGAAAATCAACGAGAGTTTGATCCTGGCTCAGAATCAACGCTGGCGGCGTGCCTCAGACATGC
>CAZMQR010000152.1:0-6313 GCA_964568325.1 uncultured Chloracidobacterium sp.
GCCGCCGCCGATGATCTCGCCGTAGCCCTCGGGTGCGAGCAGGTCGATGCCGAGGGCGCATTCAGGGCGTTCCTTATCGACCTCAAAGTAGAATCCCTTGATCGCGGTCGGGAAGTGGTGCACAAAGACGGGGAGGCCAAACTGTTTTGACAGATACGTCTCGTCCGGCGCTCCAAAATCGCCGCCCCATTCAAAGCGGTTTTCTAATTCGCCCTTCGCGTGGCCTTCCTGCAGCATCTCGACGCATTGGTCGTAATGGAGCCGGGGAAACGGGCCTTTGATGGCTTCGAGCGCCGCCACGTCGCGTTCGAGCGTCGTAAGTTCCTCTTGCCGGTCACGCAGAACAGCCGCGACGATGGCAAGGATCAGACCCTCGCCGAGGTCCATCATGTCCTCGTAACCCGCGTATGCGACCTCTGGCTCGACCATCCAGAATTCGGTCAGATGACGGCGTGTCTTGGATTTTTCTGCGCGAAAGGTCGGGCCAAATGCGTAGGACTTGCCAAGAGCGGCGGCCGTCGCTTCGTTATAGAGTTGGCCGCTCTGTGTGAGATACGCTTTGTCGTCGCCAAAATAATCGACCTCAAACAACGTCGTAGTTCCTTCGCAAGCCGCAGGTGTAAAGATCGGCGTGTCGGCGAGCGTAAAACCGTTGTTGTCAAAATAATCGCGCACCGCCTTGATGACCGTGTGGCGAACCTTAAGAACCGCGTGCTGTCTCTTTGACCTTATCCACAAATGCCGATGGTCCATCAGGAACTCGGTCCCGTGCTCCTTTGGCGTGATCGGGTAATCGTGAACGTTCTGCACAACTTCTATGCCCGTTACGTCCAATTCGACGCCAAGCGTCGAGCGAGTATCTTCCTTGACCGTTCCCGTGACGATTATCGAGGATTCCTGCCCCAGCGAATCGGCGAGATCATATAACGCCTCGTCATTTGGCTTGAAAACGACGCACTGCACGATGCCCGTGCCGTCACGGACCTGTAAAAACACCAGCTTGCCGCTCGAACGCTTGTTATAGAGCCAGCCCTTGAGCGTGACGGAATTGCCGATCTCGGCCTTCAACTGATCGATATATGTCTGCACCATAAAAAGTTCGAGTTTAGCACAACGAGCCCGGCTTGACTTAGACTGTAGTGAAATGGCCGACGAACCGACAAAGAGGAAGATCGACTATTCAAGCGCCTGGGCTGAAGCACGCAGAATCATCTGGAACGCCCGCTGGCGGCTGGCGATCGGCAGCGTTTTGCTGCTCGTCTCGCGACTCGCAAGCATGGTGTTGCCGGCGTCGATGAAGTACGTCGGTGACGAAGTTCTGACCAAAGGCAACTATTCGATGCTAACGTGGATAGCCCTCGCTATCGGCGGAGCAACGCTTGTCCAGGGATCGACTGGCTTCGCCCTGTCACAGATCCTTGGCGTGGCGGCCCAACGGGCGATCACCGAGATGCGGAAACGCATTCAGGCCCACGTGGAGCGATTGCCGATCTCGTACTTTGACTCAACGCAGACCGGCCAGCTCATCTCACGAATAATGAGCGACGCCGAGGGCATCCGAAATCTCGTTGGCACCGGCCTCGGGCAGATACTCGGCAGCACCGTCACGGCTGTCATCTCGATCGGCGTGCTGTTCTGGATCAACTGGCAGCTTACGGCGGCGACCATGGTTGTGCTGGTCGCTTTCGGCGTCGCATTGATGCTTGCCTTTACGCGGCTGCGGCCGATCTTTCGCGAACGCAATGTCATCAACGCAGAGGTCACCGGACGTCTCGGTGAATCGCTTGGCGGCATCCGGATCGTAAAAGCCTACACGGCCGAGAAGCGCGAAGAACTGTCTTTCGCCCGCGGAGCCCACAAGCTGTTTCGCAACGTTGCCAAAAGCGTCACCGGCGTCTCAGCTATCAACTCATTCGCCGCTGTGATCGTCGGCGCGGTCGCCGTCGTGATGATCATCATCGGCGGCAATGCCATTCAAGCAAAGACGATGACACTCGGCGATTTTCTGATGTATATCTCGTTCACCTTTCTGCTCGCTATGCCCGTGATAGAGTTGACATCTATCGGCACGCAGATCACCGAAGCCCTCGCCGGCCTTGACCGCATCCGCGAGGTGATGTCGATGTCCACGGAGATCGATGAGGACGAGCGACGCGAATCATTGCCCGATATCAATGGGACCATAGATTTTGACAATGTTCACTTCGAATACGAACCGGGCGTGGCAGTTCTCAAAGGTGTTTCATTTCATGCCGAGGCAGGCACCACGACTGCTCTGGTCGGATCGAGCGGTTCCGGGAAATCGACGATCCTTAGTTTAGTGCTGAACTTTATCCAGCCGACAGTGGGAACCATCGCCGTTGATGGCAAGAACCTGGAAACAGTTCGGCTGCGTGATTACCGGAAGCATCTCGGCGTCGTGCTGCAGGACAATTTCCTTTTCGACGGCACGATCCTGGATAACATTCGGTTTTCAAATCCGGAGGCGAACCTCGTCGAGATCAAGGCGACGTGTCGCGTGGCGAATGCCAACGAGTTCATCGAGGAATTTCCAAACGGTTACGACACAATAGTCGGCGAACGCGGCGTCAAACTCTCCGGCGGGCAGCGGCAGCGTATCGCCATAGCTCGTGCTCTGCTTGCCGATCCGCGGATACTGATCCTCGACGAGGCGACATCGAGTCTGGACAGCGAATCAGAGGCTCTGATACAGGAAGGATTGAACAATCTGCGCAAAGGTCGCACGACATTTGTCATCGCACATCGCCTGTCAACCATCCGCAGCGCGGACCAGATACTCGTAGTGGAGGCGGGTGAGATACTCGAACGCGGCACGCACGATGACCTGATAGCGATGGACGGCCGGTACAAGCAGCTTTATGATAAGCAGTACCGTTTTGAGCAGAACTTGTTCGTAAATCCCGGCGAAGATTTTACCGGTAAGCCGGCCGAATCGCTCGCTCAAACAAAACTTTAGATCAGGAGGCTTTGGCTGTGGCTGAACAGAACTATTCGAACCACACGCGGTGGTATCCGCTTGTACATTTCGTTCTCTTTCCGTTGTTGCTGGTACTTCTCGGTTACGAGATATTTCGTATCTATCAGGGGCCGGTGCTCCAACATCTCGCGCAACTGCTGCTCATCGTAGCGGTTGCTCTGCTATCAGTCGCCGCACGCTTGCAGGCCCTGAAGGCCCAAGATCGCGTAATCCGGCTCGAAGAACGTATGCGTTATGCGACTGTGCTTTCACCCGAGCTTGCCAACAGGGCGTCAGCGCTGCTCCCGGGACAGATTATCGCCCTCAGGTTTGCGTCGGACGAGGAGTTGTCCGATCTCGTCGAACGGACGCTGAACCGCGAGTTCGCGACGAACAAGGACATCAAAAAAGCCATCGTGCGGTGGCGGCCGGACCATCTGCGTGTCTGATCAGTCGCACAAAGATCCGAGGATCCGTCGCGTTTCAGGAAACCGCCCCAGGCTCTCGCTTGAACGACACGCCATTCGGAGCATCGGTTTGATAAAGGGAATGAAATAGGTCTTGCCGCGCATCACCGACTGATACGAGAACGTGCCGGCAGCCTTTAGACATCGCTGGACGGTCTGCAGGCGAAACTCGTATGCAAACTCTTCTTCGTCAAGTCGCGGCAGGCCGAGCTTGACTCGAAGGTCGAGAAAGAACTTACGTTTTTCCGCGAGCCACTCTCGAGCCGGCAGGTCGGTTATCCGGTCGAGGAGCAGCGACACGAGATCATACGACGTCGAACCGATGCGGGCGTCCTGGTGGTCGATTATCCGCATCCTGTCGTTGCGGTCGATCATCAGGTTGGCTGCATGATAGTCGCGATGGCAAAGCACGGATGCAAAGGAAGCAAGCTCCGTCGCAAGTTCCCCGAATTCGGCCGCCAATCGCGCATCTTCTGCCGACGAAAGGGGCTGTTCCAAATACGTCGTAAAGTAATGCTCTTTGAAGTAATCCAGTTCCCAACCGAGCTTCTCCTTGTCAAACCGAAGCCGAGATGCGACGGAATCAGTGTCGAATGCCGCCTGCGTCGCCGCCTGTATCTGCACGATCAAAGACATTGCCTCATTGAGACGCCGTTCCTGAGCAGATGTATCGACTGTGACCAGATAGTCTCGTAAGTTCGTGTCACCCATGTCTTCTTGGACGACCACGCCAAGATCGCCGTCAAAGTCGAGTACCTCAGCAACGGGTAAATGCACGCTAAGAAACAGCCGAGTTACTTCAACATACGTCTCCGCGGACAGGTCTAATGGTTCGGGATAAACGCACGCCACTGCGGTGGTTGTGCCCCAAGGGATTCGAAAATACTCTCGCGTGGATGCGTCTGCGGTTAGTCGGACAGCATGGCATTCCATACCCCTGGTTTTGGTATAGGCCTTTAATCTATCGAAAGCTGAATGTGACATTTTGGGGGTAGATTCAGACGGCGGGTTAGGGTTATTTTCCATTCACCTCAACAAGTACGCCCGCGACAAGGATCTTGCCGTCGCTGGATAAGAGCATCTTTTTCAGATGGCCACGACCTGAGACTTGCTTTTCTCAGTTTCTCGCTCTGGTCATCCCGGAGTCTATACCATGCCTCGAAGATAGCGCAGCCGCCCGTCGCCATGGCTACCAGCGTGAAGCTGAGGAGAGTGGCTGATCTGGACTTCATACGCATGCGAGCTTGCAACGTCGTTCTAATCGAATAAAGGCACTATATAGTTCTCGCCCTGAATATACCCTTTCATTGCCTTCGGTGGGATCTCTCGACAACTTCTGAGCATGTCGGCCCTAACGATCGCAACATTTTCAAAGTGCTCTCCCGGCGCGATCGTTACGCCGTCGGCGACAATTGTACGGTATAGCGACGCGCCATTGCCGATCGTCACGTCGTCCCATATGACCGAGTCCTTAAGGCTGGCTGTTCCCGTTAAGCGGCAGTTTCTGCCAAAATGGACATCACCGCCGTGCATCATGGCCAACGAGATATCGAGGTAGCGCGGGATGGTCGAGAGTTCGTACCATTCGCCCTCGGCAACATGCGCGGCGATATTGCCGCCACCTTTGATGTAAGGAATGTAAACGTCGGTGACCGTATCGGACGCTATACCTTCAGGTATTAGATCGAAGATCGCCGGTTCTGCAATGTGAATACCTGTGAACATGAGCGGCGTCGAGATCGGGTGCTCCACGTCGCGCAATTCGGCCTCGCTCACCGGCATGGCATGGGGACCAAATCGTCTTACAAAGCCACCTTCGGTCTCAACGACGGTGAACCGCTCGCGCTTGTGATTCGCCTTTAGCACCATCGTCGCCAGAGCTCCCAAACGCCTGTGCGTGTCGATCGCGGCCGCAATGTCGATATTCGTAATGATCTTACCGTTGACGATCAGAAAGGTGCTATCTCCAATCAGTTCGCGGGCATTCAGGAGGGCACCGCCGGTGCCGAGAATGTCTGGCTGCTCTATGGCATAGTCGATATGAACGCCAAAATCGCTGCCGTCACCGAGCGCATTGATCACAGACTGTGGCTGGTGATGCAGATTGACGACGAAATCGCGGATTCCGAAGCGCGCGATGTATTCCGCCACATAGCCAACCAGTGGTTTCCCGAGGAACGGTATCGCAGGTTTCGTCCGGTCTATCGTCAGCGGAAATAGCCGCGTACCGAAGCCGGCCGCCAGGATCATTGCCTTCATAACGGCAGTCAAAAAGGCTCGCAAGGCCTGAATCTAGATGATATGGAATGCTTCGCTGTTAGACAATTCTATTCATCTGCTTTATCGTGAACAAGTAATTCCGCTCTACGCGCATACATGACCAAAAAGAACGACCGCAAAGAGATCTTCGGATGGATGCTCTATGACTGGGCGAATTCCGCATTTTTTACGGTAGTAATCGGCGTTCTTATAGGCCCTTATCTCTTGAATCTCGCCGCAGCTGCCGTTGGCGAAGATGGCACGATCCTCGATCTCATTCTCTTTCGCGTTACCCCGAAGGGCCTGCCGGCGTTTTGCACGGCGCTTTCCGTTGTCTCGATGGTCCTGTTCCTACCGATTTTCGGGGCAATTGCCGACTATACGAACCTGAAAAAGCTGCTCATGGCAGTCTTTTCCTACATCGGTGTTTTATCCGCGGCCGGCTTGTTCTTCGTTACGGAATCGTATATCGCATGCAGCATACTATTTGTCGTCGGCACGATGACATTTGCAGCCGCGAACGTATTCTATAACGCATTCCTTATCGACATTACGACCGAGAATAATCGCGACAAGGTATCGAGCTATGGTTACGGACTTGGCTATCTGA
>CAZMQR010000153.1:0-6295 GCA_964568325.1 uncultured Chloracidobacterium sp.
GGATGAGGTTGAGCGTGCGATCGGTCACGAACGGCGCGCCGAGCGTTTTGGCTATCGAAGTGATCGCGGGCAGCGTCACGGGACGGCCGGCGGCGATCGCTTGGGACATCGCGTCGGCGCCCAAGGTCTCGACGGCCCAGGCTTTAAGTGTTGGATTCACGGACTTTGCGGCGAGGGCCACGCCCGCGGCCATTCCGCCGCCGCCGATGCTCGCGATGATGTCGGTCGCCTGCGGCACGTCTTCGATTATCTCGAGCCCGAGCGTGCCCTGGCCCGCGATGACCGCGTCGTCGTCGAACGGATGGATCAGCACGCGGCCCTGTTGCTGATACTCTTCGAGGCCCGCAAACGCGTCGCCGATGTCCGGCCGCAGGTCGATCGTCGCACCGTAATGGCGAGTGGCTGCGAGATAGCCGGACGGCGTGTTCTCGGGCATCAGGATGACGGCATCGACGCCGAGGACGCTCGACACGTAAGCCACTGCCTGGGCATGATTCCCGCCGCTGACGGCCACGACGCCGGCGCGCTTTTCGTCAGGCGTGAGTTGGAGCATCTTGTTGAACGCACCGCGCGGTTTGAACGAGCCGGTCTTTTGAAACAGCTCGTATTTTACGTAAACATGCGTGTTAAGGCGTTCAGACAACGCCCGAGAGAGCTCGGTGTGGGTGCGTTTGACGTAAGGATGTATCCGCTCGGCGGCCGAGCGTATGTCGCGGATGTCCATGCTGTCAGCCTAGAACAGGAACCGGTAAAGCAGCAACAGCGCGATCGCTCCGAGGATCGACAGGATCCAACCGGCCTTGTAATTCTGGTCCTTCCAGATCGCCCGGCCGACGAATGAGCCAAGAGCCGAACCGCCCATGCCGATACCTGCCGTTACGATCCAGCCCCACAGCCCGGCCGCGATCGGTTCTTTACCTGGGATCAGGAATCGCGCAATGGCACCGATGCATAGTCCAACTAAAATTTGCCAAACGAAAGACATAACTACCTCCTTTTGTTCAAGAGCCCGTAAAAGCAGTGGAATAGCTACTTTTTACTATATGTGCGATAAAACCACAACCTCGTGTCAGGCCGACGAGGTACGCTGCCCGACACCGATAAACGTTTTCTCATGGCTGCCTGATCCATTTGAGCACCTCCGGAATGGTCGCGCGTTTGCCGTACATCAACATTCCGACGCGATACACGCGGGACGCGATCCATACGATAAGGGCGATCGCGATGCAGTTAAGGGCGACCGACAACGCGATCTGCCAGAACGGCGGCATCTCGGCCAGGATCCGAACGGGCATCGTCAGCGGGGCGAAAAGCGGCGAGATCGACACCCAGAACGAGAGGTCCGAATTCGGGTCACGGATGACGGCGAAGCAAAAGTAAAACCCGATCAACATCAGCATTATCGGCGGGAACGCGAACTGGCCGCCTTCCTGCACGGTCGTGACCATCGAGCCGATGAGGGCAAAAATTGATGCGTAAATAAAATAGCCGACGATGAAATATACAAAGAAGTAGAGCACCATCAGAGGTGTTATTTTTGGCAAAGAGGCCATTGTCTGCGCCGCATCGGCCTGTGATGAAAGGAACACGGCAAGGGCAGCGAGCGAGCCGACCCAGATCGCGAGTTGCGTGAGGCCCGCAAGGCCAACGCCGACGAGCTTGCCGAACATCAATTCTGTAGGCCGAGCCGATGAGAACAGGATTTCGGCGATGCGTGTTTCCTTCTCCTCGACGACCGCGCCCATGATGACTTGCCCGTAGATGGTCAGCGAAATGTATATCATCATTCCGATCACGAGCGACGCGATGAACAGCATCTCGCTGTCTTTTTCCTCGCCTTATTCGTTGATAGAGCGAGACGTGAACTTGACGCTCTTGCCCAGATCTCGAACAAGGGCCTCGTTGATATTTGCGTCGGCGAGACGGTGCGAGCGAACGGCGGCGTTCAGTGCGTCCTTTAGAGTGTCGTTGGCCACGAAATCGCCCGCTTTGCGCGACAGGAACTCGTATTTCGCGTCCTTCGCTTCGAGGTTTTCCGGAATTAGCAGATAAGCATCGATCTCGTCGTTTGCTGCCATCGCATTGAGCCGTTCCCTTATCTGGGCGAGCGTTGCTCCGGCGGGGCCAAAGTCGACAAACACGAATCCGGAGGCTAGCATGGCGGCACCTTGCTTCATCTGGTCCTGCTGAGCTGCACTTGGCGAATCGAGTCGCTCTCGCATTGCGTCGTCGGCCTTTTGAGCGATGCGTTCGGCCGAAAGATTTTCTTTTAGCCGCGGGAGTATCTTGCCGCTGGGATCAACGACAACTATTCGCGTCGCTTCGCCCTTTAGCGAAAAGATGATCGCCGGCACGATCGCGAAGCCAAGCCCGAGGATAGGGAAGATCAGCGTCCCGATCAGGAAGCTCCACTTGAGGACGATCTTTTTGTATTCGTGCCGAACGACGGCTAAGAATTTACGCATCGCTGATAGTGGCCGAACTACTGACCTGATCGATAAAGATGTCGTTCAGGCTCGGCTCGACCTGTTCAAATTTCGTTATTGCGGCGCCTGACTCAATGAGTTTCCTAAGCAGCAGTTGAGCGTCAACATTGGCCGCGAGCTCGATCACTTTCTCGTCGGCTCGTTCCTTGACCTTTGCTACCAGGCTGCGATCAGCCAAAACAGCGTGGCCGCCGCTGGCGCGGAGAGCTATCAGGTTGTGGCCGTAGGTTTCCTTGACTTCACGCAGGCTGCCGCCGACGACCTTTCGCGCCTTATCTATCAAGATAATGTCGTGACAGAGTCGCTCGGCCGTTTCCATCATGTGTGTCGAGAATATTATCGTCTTGTCCTGTGTGCGAAACCCGCTTAGCACCTCGATCATAAATTCGACATTGACCGGATCGAGGCCCGAGAAAGGCTCGTCCAGTATCAACAGGTCAGGGTCGTGAAGCACGGTCGAGATGAACTGTATCTTTTGCTGCATTCCCTTTGACAGGTCAGCGGTCTTCTTGGTCTTCCACTCGCTGAGGCCCATGCGGCCGAGCCAATCGTCGATGCGCCGGTCGGCGACCGAACTCGGCACATTCTTCAGGGCGGCAAAATATCGCAGTTGGTCAACGACCTTCATTTTCCTGTAAAGGCCGCGTTCCTCCGGCAGATATCCGATGCGGTCCTGCAGATGCGGTGACATCGGCTCGCCAAACAGTTCGATCGTTCCCGAATCCGGCGCGGTAATGCCAACGATCATCCTTATCGTCGTCGTCTTGCCCGCCCCGTTTGGCCCGAGGAACCCAAAAATACGCCCCGGCCGCACTTCAAAACTGAGGCCGTCAACGGCCGTAAAATCGCCGTAGGATTTTGTTACGTTCTGGAGCCGGAGCGTTGCGAGGTCGTCGTTCATGTGTTTTGTGGGCCACGCCGCACTTGCATAATAACCCGCAAAAGTGCAATCTAGAAAGCTTATGAAGGAAGAACTGATCGAAATGGCAGGTGTTGTAGTTGACAAGCAGCCGAACGCTTATTTCAAGGTCCAGATCAACGATACAGACCACATGGTTCTTGCAACGATCTCGGGCCGGATGCGGCGCAACCGTATTCGCATCCTGATGGGCGACCGTGTGGATATCGAGCTTTCACCCTACGACCTGACAAAAGGCCGCATCACGTACCGGCACAAATAACCTCACTCGACGTTAAGCTCAGATCATTTGAGCAGCGTTTGCTGTTCCCTTCGGATAAGCCATTCGCCGTTTTCCCTGACGTAATCATCGGTGACCCACGCCTTTGCCGATCGGCCGTTCTTGGCGACCACCTTTAGCGTATAGCTGAGCACCGCGGATGATTCATCCAGGCTGACGAGCCTCTCATCAGTGATCTCTGCCGACCTGATCGCCTTCTCCTCTTTGACCTCCGCCAGTGTCTTGTTCTTGTCCCTGACCTTCCCGTCGATGTCCGTGAACTTAAAATCGTCCGACGTTATCTTCGCCAGAAACGTCACGTCGCCGTCCTTCGAGGCGTTGAGGATGTCATTTGCCAGCGTCACGAGCTCCTTCTTGACGGCCTCGCGATCGAGGGCCGGTTTAGCAGACTGATTGGACGCTGCCGGCCGATCGTCAGACGGCCTGGATCCTTTGTTTTCACCGAGATTGCCGCAAACGGCCCAGATCACCGCGATCAATGCGAACGGAAGCAATATCTTCATACTTGGCCCCTGGATATTCTGTATTTATATGAACACGTTGATTTTAGGCGACGCGGGGTGCCGAGTCAAAATCACCACACAGCGGTAGTTGCGGCTCTGACGCGCACGAGCCGCCACGCGAGACAGGGGGCGCGCAGAATATCAGCGGACATGGCGATAGGCTCCGTCACGGGACGAAGCCTATACGCATAGCGACGCCTAATGAACTCTCTATTTGGGCATCGGGTT
Source organism: uncultured Chloracidobacterium sp. (assembly GCA_964568325.1). Lineage (GTDB taxonomy): Bacteria > Acidobacteriota > Blastocatellia > Pyrinomonadales > Pyrinomonadaceae > OLB17. The sequence continues at coordinate 4,417 of CAZMQR010000153.1, forward strand.
GAATGTTACCCCTCTAACGAGCATGCTCGATGTAACGGTTCGCATTGCGATCGTTGAATCATTGGCCTTAGTCCTCGCTTCGGCAGTGCCGTAATGTTTTAGGGAGATAGCGTCGAATTTCGCGCTTCGTTCAGAATCGAAATCGATGGCGTCCGCATAGTTCTTGTACGTTATGATCAAGCCGAGGTCCCAATCACCGGGGCCTGCGGTATTGGGCTTGCTAAAGAAACCGTAGCTCAGGATCAAGCCCTGCTTCTTTTGTTCCTCCAGAAGCGGCATTGTGTTGGTCCGTATGAAGGTCTGAAAGGCCGTTCCCTGTCCCGGCAGGACGTCAAAATGGGTAACACGCGACACGTTGCCGGGCGTTGTTGCCGTCGGTGTCGGTGACGGAGCCTGTGCCATCGCAGCGACTGAGAAAAGTAGTACCAAAAGTACGCTGAAGACTGTCTTATTCATTGATATTCCCTCCGAGGTTTTGAATTTCGAGGCCTGTCGGCCGCACCCAAGATACTAACTCGGCCGGTTCAACATCCGCGGGAGCGGCGTAATGCGTAGTAGACTGAGTTTACCTAATATACGTGAGCCTTGGGATTTGTCAACCCTATATCCTGGGAGGTGTAAGTAGCACATCAGATGTCCGGTTGTTGTAGCTGTGATAAGATACGCTGCATCCCAGTTACAGAGAGCTTACTTTTAGGAGAAATGAAAATGAACAAAGCTAGCAAGGCAACGGTCATCGGTGTGCTAATGATATTGATGCTCGCGGTCGCCGCCAGCGCCCAATCGATCGTCGGTGTGTGGAAGCTTACCGAAGAAACGACCACGGGAACTGACGGCAAGACGCAAGCGATCACGCAGCCGAGCCTCTATATCTTTACGAAGGGGCATTACAGCATCATGCGGGTCACGGGCGACAAGGAACGAGCCATCGTCGATCCAGGAACGGTTTCGGCCGATGAGCTGCGGAACATCTATGTAGATTCGTTCGTCGCCAATGGCGGCAAATACGACTATGTTCGCGGTAAGCTCTCGCTCTGGCCGTCGGTCGCCAAGAGCCCAGGCTTTATGCGCGGCGGCTCGTACGTGACGCACAAGGTCAAGATCATCGGCAAGAAAATGACCATGACCAGCCTCGAATCACAGGGCTACCCCGTAAAGAATCCGACAACGCTGAAGCTAACCCGCGTGGAATAAATGCTGCCAAGCCGTCGGAACGCGGGCACCCTGCCCGCCCGTGCCGCTGGAGGGCAAGTTGGTCACGACCGGTTCGCGACCCCCGGCCTATGAATTGCCTCCACCTTCAGGTGGAGGTTAGGGTAAACCCAATGTATGGGGCTTTCGCCCAATTTTCGGCTAAAGCCGGAAGAATGAGAGACCGCAACCCCGCTCTGCGGCTTGAGCACTCGCCGCGTTTTTTCAAGGCGAGAACAGCGGGGCAACTCATAGGGGACGTATTATGGTTGCGTGGTTATTGCTCCCCTACAGGGAGCCTGACGTGAGGGGGCATCTGACGTAGGGTGTTACCCTACGCTATTAAAGTTGTCCCCGTCAGGGACCATCGATCCGCCGGTTCTTCGTTATCCGTTATCCGTTGTCAGTTATCCGTTAATACCGCCTTGCGACAACAGAAACAAAATTTGCGACGGCCGATCCTAGGTTTGTGACGACAAATTCCGATCTTGCGACGCCGATATTCGCTTGACACGGGTACATATTGCTAATACACTCCTTCGCCGACCAGTACAAATTTCCGAGCCTCAAGGAGTCCGTTATGAAAAGGGTCGCTCTCGCCTTGTCATTAGCTTCAGCCGTCTGCGCCTTTGGCCTCGTCGCAACTCGCAGCTTCGCTTCCAAGCTGAAAAGCATTGAATTCAAGGGC
>CAZMQR010000154.1:0-6290 GCA_964568325.1 uncultured Chloracidobacterium sp.
TCCCAGCGTCTAAGCAGTTAGTATGGACAGACGATATTTCATTAGACAGGGCGGTATCGGGCTGGCGAGTTTTGGCCTGATGGCGGCGGCTCCGGGGTTTTTGCATCAGTTTGCGGCGGCGCAGACCGCTGCGAAGGGCTATGGGAAAAAGAAGGTGCTGGTCACGATCTTTCAGCGCGGGGCCGTGGACGGGCTGAACATGGTCGTGCCGTTCGGCGACAGCGAGTATTACAACCTCCGCCGTTCGATCGCGATCCCTGCGCCGGGCAAGACAAACGGCGCGATTGACCTCGACGGACACTTTGGCCTGCATCCGTCGATGAAGCCTTTCGAGCAGTTATGGAAAGACAAGCGGCTCGCGATCATCAACGCCGCCGGTTCGCCTGACAACACGCGGTCGCACTTTGACGCTCAGGACTATATGGAATCCGGCACGCCCGGCTACAAAGGCACGAAGGACGGCTGGCTCAACCGTGTGCTGCAATCGACAGAGGCTAAGGACCCATCGCCGTTCCGTGCCGTCTCGATGACGCAATCGCTGCCGCGTTCGCTGTATGGCCGGGCATCGTCGGTCGCGATGACAAACCTCAGCGATTTTTCCATCAAGGCCGGGCTCTACACGCGAGACCTGAAAGGTGGCTTCGAGGGGCTTTATCAGCAGAATGCCAAGGACACGCTGGGCGAGACGGGCAAGGAAACATTCGAAGCGGTCAATTATCTAAAGCAGGCCAACCCGTCGCAATACAAGCCCGAGAACGGCGCTGTTTATCCGCAATCTCCCCTCGGCCGATCGCTGATGCAGATCGCCCAATTGATAAAAGCCGGCGTCGGCCTTGAGGTCGCCTTTGCCGAGACGGGAGGTTGGGACACACACACCAATCAGGGCAATGCCCAAAATCCGTCAGCCGGACAGCTCGCCAATCTGCTGCGCGATCTCTCAACCGCGATCGCGGCATTTTCGACCGACCTCGGCAAGCGCATGGACGACGTCGTTCTCATTACGATGAGCGAATTCGGCCGCACGGCGCGCGAAAATGGCTCGCGCGGCACCGATCACGGTCATGCGAATGCAATGTTCGTGCTCGGCAATACCGTCAAGGGTGGCAAGGTTTACGGCGATTTCCACGGGCTCAAATCCGACAAGCTCTACGAAGGCCGCGACCTCGACGTCACCACCGACTTCCGCGACGTCTTCGCCGAGGCGGCGCATAAACACATGGGCGCCAACGACCTGAACAGGATCTTTCCGAACTACTCGGCCGCTAAAGAGAAGTTCCGCGGCTTTCTTTCGTGAGGTTGATTGCGCAGCAAAAATTAGGCGGCCATCTTACTAAGGTGTCCTGGTGTTCGGGAAAAGAAAAACGAAACTCCACCTGGCACCTGGGCTATCTGCGGATCGGAGTGTTTCCCAGGCGTCGTCATACTATTTACTAGACTGCGTTCAACTCGAGTTTTCCGATTCGGCCGAGCTTCACGGACCGCTTAGCGTGCCAGAGGTCATAGTTTGATTGCATCGCAAGCCAACTTTCCGGTGAACGGCCGAGCGCTCTAGATAGGCGCAACGCCATTTCCGGGCTAACACCGCTAACACCGTTTAGAACGCGATTCAACGTCGAGGCCGCTACGCCCAACGTTGCCGCTAGCTCACGTCCGCTGATATCGTTGGGCTTGAGATAGACTTCAGAGATAAATTCGCCGGGATGTGGTGGGTTGTGCATAGCCATTAGTGATAATCCTCGTAATCCAGGACATATGTATGTCCGTCAACAAATTCGAATGTGATCCGCCAGTTTCCGTTTACCCAGATCGACCAACGGCCTCGGTCGGCCCCCTTTAGAGAATGGAGACGAAAACCGGGGATTTCCATATCCTCGATGGTCTGGGCCGTGTCAAGGGCCGCCAGTTGCATCCGTAGCCGGATCGCATGGTGCGGCTGGATTCCCGCTCGGCTGCCCGTTTCAAAGAACTTCTTGAGCCCCTTGTGACGAAACGACTTGATCATCCTCGATAACTATAGCGTGTTGCACAACAAGCAACAAGCCTTATTCCATCTTTCGCAGTCTCAATCGCAGTGCCTGCAGCTTGATAAAACCTTCCGCATCGTGCTGATCGTAGGCTCCGGTGTCGTCCTCGAAGGTGGCGATGCGTTCGCGGTAGAGCGAATTGGGTGAGCGACGGCCAGTGACGACGGTGTTGCCCTTGTAGAGTTTTAGGCGGACGTCGCCGGTTACGGTTTCCTGCGTATCGTCGATCAGATTTCGCATGATCTCGAACTCAGGCGCGAACCAGAAGCCGTAATAGACCGACTCGGCGAACTTTGTGCTCAGGCCGTCTCGCAATCTAATCACCTCGCGGTCAACGGTGATCGATTCGAGCGCACGGTGGGCGGCCATCAGTATCGTCACGCCGGGCGTCTCGTAAACGCCACGCGACTTCATCCCGACAAAACGGTTCTCGACCAGATCGACGCGGCCGATGCCATGTTCGCCGCCCATATGGTTGAGCTTTGACAAGAGATCGACCGGGCCGTAAGCGACGCCGTCGATAGCGATAGGCTCGCCTTTTTCGAACGAGATAATAACTTCCGCAGGGTGATCGGCGGCATCCTGCAGCGATTTCGTCATCAGAAAGATATTCTCAGGCGGCGCGGCCCATGGATCCTCAAGAATCCCACCCTCGTAACTGACGTGCATCAGGTTGCGGTCCATCGAATACGGCTTCTCGGCGGTCGCTGTGACCGCGATGCCGTGCTTTTCGCAATATGCGATCAAGTCAGAGCGGCCCTTAAAGTCCCAATGCCGCCACGGCGCGACGACCTTGATGTCCGGCTGCAAAGCGTAATAGGTCAATTCAAAACGCACCTGATCGTTGCCCTTGCCTGTGGCTCCGTGGGCGACGGCGTCGGCACCTTCGCGCCCAGCGATCTCGATCTGGCGTTTGGCGATCACGGGTCGCGCGAGCGATGTGCCGAGCAGATAAACGCCCTCGTAAACGGCATTTGCCTTGACGGCTGTCCAGACAAAGTCTCGAACAAACTCTTCGCGCAGGTCCTCAACGTAGAGCTTTGACGCACCGGTCGCGAGGGCCTTTTCTTCAAGGCCGCTCAGCTCGTCGCCTTGTCCGACATCGGCGCAATAGCAAATGACCTCGCAATTGTAGGTCTCCTTAAGCCACAGGAGCATCGCCGATGTATCGAGGCCGCCCGAATAGGCGAGAACGATCTTATTTATCTTCTTCATCGATAAAAAGTAGCTGTTAGCTGATAGCTGTGAGCTAATAGCTATACGCTCCAAATCAGCCTACAATTATAGCCGCACGGAGATATCGATGCCCAAAGACGTACGGCTGTGGGGCGGACGATTTAGTGAGGCCCCGCACGAGACATTTGCCGAGTTCAATGATTCATTCCGGTTCGATCGCCGGCTGTTTGCGGCCGACGTTCGGGTCAGCATCGCACATGCGAATGGGCTGCGGCGTGCCGTCGTGCTAACGAATGACGAAGCTGACATGATCGTAGGCGGCTTGACCCAACTTTTGATCGATGCCGAGAACGCGTCGGATTTCTTTGAGTCGGAAGCGGAGGACGTTCATACATTTATTGAAGCAAAGCTGATCGAGGCGATTGGCGAAACGGGGCGGAAACTTCACACCGGCCGCAGCCGTAACGACCAGGTTGCTACAACATTGCGGTTGTGGCTTCGCGATGAGATCGAGAGCACAGCAGGCCTTATCAAGGATCTGCAAGCCGCGCTCATTGATATAGCCGAGGGATATCGCGACGCGGTCATGCCGGGCTACACGCACCTGCAGCGCGCTCAGCCGATCCTGTTCGCCCATTGGTGTCTGGCGTATTTTGAGATGCTGAAGCGCGACAGCGAACGGCTCGGTGAGGTTTTTACGAGGGTAAATGTCCTTCCGCTTGGCTCAGGTGCGCTTGCGGGGACGGGATTTCTTATTGACCGTGAGGCGATCGCGGCCGAACTGGGATTCGGCAGTGTGACAGCCAACAGCCTTGATGCGGTGTCAGATCGTGATTTTGCGGTCGAGTTTACGGCAATAGCTTCGCTGGTGATGATGCACTTGTCGAGACTTGCCGAGGATTTGATCATCTATGCCTCGACGGAGTTCGGCTTTGTGACGCTAAAGGACGCCGTTTCGTCCGGGTCGAGCCTGATGCCGCAGAAGAAAAATCCCGACGCACTCGAGTTACTTCGTGGAAAGGCGGGCCGCGTTTTCGGCCACAACATCGCCCTGCTCACGATGCTCAAGGGCCTGCCGCTCGCATACAACAAGGATATGCAGGAGGACAAAGAGGCCCTCTTTGACACGGTCGATACGGTCAAGATAAGCCTGCGTGCTGCGGCGATCATGGTCGAGAATATCGTCGTCAATGAAGCAGCGGCGATGGATGCCGCAACCAGCGGTTATCTCAACGCTACCGATCTCGCCGATCATCTTGTGCGTAAGGGCGTAGCTTTCCGGACGGCGCACGAGGCCGTCGGCCGCGCGGTCCTCTATGCGATCGACGAGGGAAAAGAGCTGAGTGACCTTACGGTCGATGAATTGCGGGAGTTTGCGGCTGAGGCTGGCGATGACGTGAGGGAGGCGATAGGCATAGGAGCGTCGCTTGCGTCAAAGGCTGTGGTTGGCGGCACATCGCCGGAACGTGTCGCGGAGGCGCTTAGTGCGGCCCGCGAGCATCTAAAAAACTAGATGGACAAGACCAAACTCCTCAGGGATATTGCTGACAATGAACTGCTCCGCTTTCTGGGTGTCAAGATCGACGTGGCTGAGCCCGACCGCGTCGTGCTGACGATGGAGGTCACGCCAAAGGTGCATCAATACGTCGGCATCATGAACGGCGGCATTTCGCTCTACCTCGCCGAGACCGCCGCCTCGATAGGCGTTGTGGCCGGGGCCGATCTTGCCAAGGCTACACCGGTCGGTATCGAGATAAACGCGAACCATTTGAGGGCGGTCAGTAAGGGGCTAATTACGGTCGAGGGCAAGCCGATCTATGCGGGCAAGACAATGAGCGTGTGGGGCATCGATATAACCAACGACCGCGGCAAGCTCGTCTGCACATCACGCATCACGCTGCTTCATCAGAAACGTGCTGCATATCAGCCGTCGTGAATCCATTTCTTCGCAGCCTCATAACCGAATGGCGTCGGCTTGAACTGCCGACCGAGGGCGAGACGCTCGTTCTCGGCGTCTCGGGCGGGGCCGATTCGGTGAGTTTGCTGCTTGCGATGCACGAGCTGCTGCGGGCGGAAAAACTCGGCCATCGCACAATTGCCGCACATTTCAATCACAAGCTCCGCGGCGATGAAAGTGATGCAGACGAGGCCTACGTTCGCCGCCTTACGACGGAACGCAAGATCGAACTTGCCGTCGGCCATGCCGAGATCAATATCGGCGGCAATCTTGAGCAAAATGCCCGTATCGAGCGATACGATTTTCTGCAACGCACCGCTGATAATGTTGGCGCATTCGCCATCCTTACCGCTCACACGATCAACGACCAGGCCGAGACATTCCTGATGAATCTCATCCGCGGAAGTGGGCCGACAGGACTTTGCGGTATCAGGCCGATCCGCAACCTCACGGATTCAGGACTGTTGCTCGTGCGGCCACTACTCACATGGGCCAAACGCGAGAATACCGAGCGATTCTGTCACGATCTCGGTGTCGAATACCGCTACGACACGATGAACGACGACACGGCCTTCCGGCGCGTCCGCATTCGAAAGATCCTGCTCCCGTTGCTTGAGGACATGAATCCCAACATCATCGAGACCCTCGCCAACACAGCCGGGCTGATGCAGGGCTCAGCGCCAACCGAAACGACCGATAAGGCCAACGGTGACGATCTCAAACTTAGCGATCTGCGGACGCTCCCGCAATCAACGCTCTACGCAACGATACGGGATTGGCTCGGGGCCCATCGCGGCAGCACACGTTCCCTGCAGCTGAAACATATACAGGCAATAGAACGTTTGGTCAGTAGCGTCAAAAGCGGCCGTGTTGCACAGGTTCCGGGAGGCAAGGTCGTGAAGTCGGGCGGCCGTTTGCGTTATGAGCAGAATAAGGTTGAAAAACGCCAATCAGCCCCGTAGAATCGAATATTGGCGCGTAGCCGGGCGTCGCCGGTGATCGAACAACGCCCGGACGGTGGCTTTCATCCAATGAAAGCTGCTTCGGAGGCATTAAATTTTGAGTTCTAAAGCGAAACAGGTCCTACTTTGGTTGATGATAATCTCGAGCGCGCTCGTCTTTGTCTGGTATCT
>CAZMQR010000155.1:0-6285 GCA_964568325.1 uncultured Chloracidobacterium sp.
CGATGCTCAATCCGGATGGTTCCGAATTGTTCCAACGTCGCAGCATCCAGGGCATCGACATCAATCGCGACGCGGTCAATCTTGCCACGCCGGAGGCTCGGCTGCTCAAACGGCTCCGCGCCGAGTGGCAGCCGGCGATCGGCTTTAATCTGCACAATCAAAACTCGCTCACCTCGGTCGGCCGTGCACGAAAGCAGGCCACGATCTCATTTCTTGTTGTATACGGCGATGCGGCAAAAACGAGCAGCCCCGGCCATGAACGCAGCATGCGGCTCGCGTCCGCGATGACGCAGGCCCTGCAGAAGTTCATTCCGGGCCATATCGCCCGCTACGCGGATGAATGGTCGCCTACGGCCTTTGGCGATAACTTTTCGGCTTGGGGCACTCCGGCGATACTGATCGAAACCGGCGGACATTATGGCAAAGATGAGATGTTTCTCATCAGGTTGAATTTCGTGGCATATCTGACCGCTTTTAACGCCTTAGCGACCGGCAGCGAGGCCAATCAGGATCCCAATGTCTATCGCATGCTGCCTGAGAACGGATCGGGAATTCTGGTCGATTTTGTTTTCCGGAATGCAATGATCGCTTCTCGAGGCGGCCAGGCGGGCGGGACGGTTGATATTTCTGCCGTCACGCAGCGTCGCCGGGCGGGCTTCCCAAAGCCCGTTGTCATCCTGAGCGTCGGCAGCCTTGGCGGCCGTCGAGGCCTTGAGGAATACGATGCCAGCGGTTTTTATGTCGTTCAGCGCTTCTCTTCGGTCAAGGCTGAGGAGTTGGCTGAATTCTCGTTTTACAAACGCAGCCGTTCGATCGATTGGAGTGCGGCCGACCTTGAGACTCGCTTTCCACCCGATGCGATCTTCTCATTCGGTCGCTGGATCAAGGGAGCCGGTGTTGTTCCGCGAAAGTAGCTGATGCTCGACTTGCTCAAGATCAGAAATGTCGCCCTGATCGACGATCTTGTCGTGGAGTTTGGTCACGGACTCAATTTGCTGACGGGCGAGACCGGCTCGGGCAAATCGATCATTGTTGACAGCCTCGGTGCTCTTACCGGTGAACGCGTCTCGACCGACGTGATCAAACAAGGTGAGGATCTGGCGGTGATCGAAGGACTCTTTTCCCTCCGGGACCAGGAACTCAACAGATTGCTCGTCGATGCCGGCATCGAGCCTGCTGACGAGTTGATAGTGCGGCGCGAGATATCGCTTGCGGGCCGCAATCGCGTCTTTATCAACGGGGCGTCCGTGACGCAGGGTTTCCTGAAGAATATCGGTTCTCGGCTGGCGGACATACATGGCCAGGGCGAGCAAACAACTCTCTACGATATCGAGACACACATCGGCATACTCGATGATTTTGCTGGTGTCGATCGCGAGCGATCGGCCGTCGCGGATGCATATCGGAAATGGGCGAGCGTCCGCGATCAATTGGCATCGTTGAAAAAGGACGAGTCAGAAAAGCTGCAACTGATCGACATACTTCGATTTCAGGTGGACGAGATAAAGCGATCTGCGCTGACCCTTGACGAAGACGACGAACTCGAATCCGAAAAGCGCCGCCTCAACAACGTAGAAAAGCTCTCTGCTCTCAGCGGCGAGGCGTTCACCGTGCTTTACGACGATGAGAATTCAGCTCTCTCTACGCTGGATCGAGGAAGCAAGGCTGTAGCTGAACTTGCGGAGTATGACGAACACTTTCGTGGCTTTAACGAGCAACTCGATGCAGCAAGAGCGGTGATCGCGGAACTGGGTACGACGGCACGTGATTTCGCGGCCCAACTCGAATTCTCGCCCGCTCGGCTCGACGAGGTCGAGAATCGTCTGGCTGAGATATCGAGACTGAAGCGTAAATACGGCGAGACGATAGTGGCGGTGCTGGAGCATCTGAACGCTTCCGAGCAACGACTGTCGAATATCGAAACTGCCGAGCTGCGCGAAGAGGAACTCAATAAACAGCTTGTGGCGCTCGAGCAGGAGTATCTTGTCGAAGCGACTAAGCTACACGACGCAAGGGCAACAGCTGCGACACGGTTCGCGAAGCAGGTCGAGCTTGATCTGAAAGAGGTTGCTCTCGATAAGGCCAGATTCGAGGTCAGGATCGACGCCGGCGATGAGTTTACCGATAACGGCACCGACCGCGTCGAATTCTACTTCTCGGCAAATCCGGGTGAACTGCCCCGTCCGCTTGCCCAGGTCGCCTCGGGCGGCGAGGCGTCGCGGCTTATGCTTATTCTCAAAACTGCTTCGCGGGCAAACGATCCGGGTAAGACTGCCGTCTTTGACGAGGTCGATATCGGCATCGGCGGCCGCGTCGCTGAGGCCGTAGGGCGAAAGCTGCGGGCACTCGCTGCGTCGCAGCAGGTGTTCTGCGTTACGCACCAGCCGCAGATCGCGAGCCTGGCGGATCAGCATTTTCTGGTCGAGAAATCCGTCGAGAAGGGTAAGACGAGCATCGCCGTTCGAGAGCTTGATGCCACGGAAAAGATCGATGAGATCGCCAGAATGCTCGCCGGTGAACAGATAACCGATGCCGCTCGAGCGAATGCCCGCACGATGCTGGCCGGAGCAGCGTAAACTCAAACAGGATGACCGATTTGTTTTTGCAGAATTTTTGAGCCTGCGTATCCTGTCCATCCTGTTAGTATTTCTCTAAATGAGCACGCAGGTCTTAGCACACGTAATCCGCGGCAACACGGTCGAATCCGTCCATACGGGCCATCTGAGTATCGTTGACGGCAATGGCGAGCCAGTATTCGAGTTGGGCGATCCGTCGACCGTCACATACTTTCGCTCAGCATGTAAGGCGTTCCAGCTTATCCCGTGTATCACTAGTGGTGCGGCTGATGCGTTTGGCTTTACCGAGAAAGAGATCGCATTAGCTGCGGCATCACATTCGGGCGAACTGGTTCACGTTGCGACCGCCGTCCGAATGCTCCAAAAGATCGGGCTTGATGAATCGTGCCTGAGATGCGGTTCACATCTTCCGTTTAGCGAGGCCGAAATGAAACGCATGCAGCGTGCCGGCGAGGAGCCGAGCCAACTGCACAATAACTGCAGCGGCAAGCATGCCGCGATGCTTGCATTCGCCAAGCATCTCGGTGCGTCGATCGAGGATTATGAGTTGCCGGGCCACCGAATCCAGAAACGGATCCTCCGATGCATCTCCGATTTTTCTGAGGTGCCTGAGAATGAGATCGCAACCGGGATCGACGGTTGCGCGGCACCAAACTTTGCCGTGCCCGTGCGTTCGATGGCGAAGAGTTTCATCAACCTGATCTCGCCCATAAAATTCCCCGCCCCTACGCGAGCTGCCTGCTCCCGCATAGTCGCGGCGATGATCGCTCACCCCGAGCTCATCGGCGGCAGCGAACGCCTCGACACCAAACTGATGCTCGCCGCCTCGGGCCGCATCATCTCAAAGGTCGGCGCCGACGGCGTATGGCTCTGCGGAATCTTGCCATCTGACCGGTGGCCGACCGGTCTCGGCATCGCACTCAAGGTCGCCGACGGCGACGATTATCGCGGGCGTCCGGTCATTGCTGTTGAGGTGCTGCGTCAACTGGGGATGTTGTCGACGAATGATCTACCGGAACTCTCGCCGTCGCCGATTAAGAATCGTCTCGGAGATAACGTTGGGGAGGTGCGGGCCGCCTTCAGCTTGGGTAAGTGTCTGCGGAGAAATGAAGATGGGTGAAGTCATCAAACTCGACTGGCAAGGCCCATTCGCCTGGCCAGGCTGTGGCCCCCACGCGTTTCTCGGCACTTCGGCTGCCAGTTTGCATGGGCTGTATTCTTGGGGAATCAACTGTAGTCCAGACAAATACCTGATTTGTGGGTTCGGAATAACCCGAAACAGTTTTTCATCACGTCTCTCGTTTCATGATGACAGCTATCGTAACGGAAGGTATGCGATCTACGACGAGCGTATTATCCAGGGCGTGCGCGAAGATCATTGGCGAGGGCTTTGGTGGAGCAAGAAAGAATGGAAGATCGGGAGACCCGAGTTCGAAACAAAACGCCCCACGCTTGACCCTCTGATTGAAAGACTGTTAAGAAGCTTTCAGATTTTTGTCGCGCCAGTAACCGCCGCTCCAAGGGTTCTGGAGCGAATCGAGTCGTCTATGTACGATATTTTTCGTGCGGATCCGACTCGTGCCGGACTAGCCCTTGATGATGGATGGGCATTGAGCAGGCGGTTCCCGCACGAAAAGCCTTTTCTAGTTCAGGTTCTGCAGAAGCCAAGGTATGTAGGCTTACCGAGCTGTTTTGAGGCTTGATTTGTAATTCAAAACAACTAATCAAACTGAGATGTTTTCGCTTGGCGATAGATATTCTGCCTTCCAAACAAACGGTCAAGCCAAAGATTCGTCAGCTTCTCCTGAATGCTGTTTGCCTTTAGCCGGTCGTTGAGGTTTTTGAAATCGACAAAATCGAGATGCTGGTCCTGGTTAAAGCATGAGAAGACGAAGAACTCTTCGCCCGTGTGCGGGTTGACGTGACGCTGCAGGCATTGGGCACAGACCTCTTTCATCATGCACTGCATGGGCGAGTTGATCGAGCCGATGGCGACGTGGCTCTCTTTCAGATAAGGCTTGAGCGACGTGTGCCTCGCCTCGCGGACGCCGTTCATCATACGGTCGGAGCCGATCGCGATGATGCGGTCAACTTCTTTCAGATCAACGCTTTGCGGGCCGAGCTTGCCTTCGGCATAGGCGATCATTGCCTGGACGATGTTGCCTCGGAAATGAGCGTCCTGCCGCCGCTGCGGCACGATCTCGGTTCCCCAATCAGTCGCCCACACGACCTCATCGGTTGCGTTCTCGATCTCTTCGCGTTTGAACAGGTCGTCGCCGTTCTTGTAACCGGCGAAGTAGATCACTTTGTTATTGGCCGCGCGCAGGGCGCGTGCGATCGAGAAAAGAACAGCATTGCCCAAACCGCCGCCTGCGAGCAGAACGGTCTCATTCTCAGGTATCTCCGTCGGCGTCCCGGTCGGGCCCATTACGAGAACCTCTTCGCCTTCCTTGAGGAGCGAACAGAGCCGCGAGGACGTTCCCATCTCGAGCACGATCATGGACAGCAGGCCTTTCGCCTCATCGACCCACGCACCCGTAAGGGCGAGGCCCTCCATCAGCAGGCGGGTGCCGTCAACGACAGGGGCAGACGTCTCGAAATTCTGTAGGCGATAGAATTGGCCGGGCTCGAATTTGCGAGCCTGCAGCGGTGCTTTGACAACAACATCTACGATCGTCGGCGTGAGCCGCTCGACCCTCACAACATAAGCCCGCAGCTGCTCGTCGAGTCTTGCCTCTAGCCTGTCAAAGATCGCGTCCTTCTCGGCCTGCGGCAGATCGCCGCGTCTGGCCAGTTCGTCTGCAAACAGCTCGGCGACCTTTGGATAGCCATGTTTCGCGGAGGCCATCGCTTTGACGACGTTTCCCGCGTATTGCGGGTGATTATCGCCGTAGTATGAGATGAATTTGCCGTCCTGCTCATAGCTCGTGAAGAAGCCCGTTTCGCCCTTCTCTGCCGGAACGGCATGGAATTGGCCGTCACCGCCCTTCGTAAGCCGGTATGGCCGGAAGAACTGGCGCCACTCGTCGAGTTGGAATGTGCCGGGCTTTTCTTTCTCATAGATCACATTTGGCGATGTGCCGGCGGCGACGCAGACCGTTCGTGCGCGGAATTCGTGTAGCTCACCTGTATTCTCGAATTTGCCCGTCTCTGCGATGTGTTCCAACCGCTCAAACTTGATCGCCTTCACGGCCCCGTACTCATCCGGGTCAGCCTCGGCCGGCGACATACATTCAACGATATCTATACCTTCTTCAAGGGCCTTTTGGACCTCTTCGTGATTAAGTCGATAGGCCGGTGAGTCCTGCAGCCGTTTTCGATAGACGAGCGAGACGCCGCCCCATTCCCGAACGAGCCGGATCAGATCCGGTTCCTTTCCTGCGGCCGCGGCCCGCTGCCGCTCGAGACGGATCGCGCGTGCGTGATCGAGAAACTCAGGCAGGACGGTCAACTCTTCGGGGTCAAAGGCCTTGAGGACGTGCTCCTCGCCAAATTCCTCGACTATCTGCTCGTATTTGTGCAGCATCTTCTCGACCTGCACGGGATAATATGCGAAAAGCTCGGTCGCGGTATCGATGCCGGTCAATCCGCCGCCGATGACAACCGCGGGAAGACGGACCTGAAGGTTCGACAGCGTATCCTTCTTGAATGCACCGGTTAGCTGCAGGGCCATAAGAAAATCGCTCGCTTGGCGGATGCCGCGAATGAG
>CAZMQR010000156.1:0-6285 GCA_964568325.1 uncultured Chloracidobacterium sp.
GCACGACCGGTACTCGTTCGGGGTGGGCGGCCATCTCTACCCCGGTGGCGGCAAGCTGGCGGGCGGCCTGCCGCGGGTATGGCGGGAGGAGATCGAGGCCGCCTTCGAGCCCGAGTTCCGGCACTATCGTGGTTTCGTCCATATCCACACCATATCTCGGAATACCGTTTTCGATGCGGAATGTCTCATAGAGCTCATCCGAGATGTCGACCGCCCCATCCATCTCCACCGGCTTATCGTAGGCGAGCGGATGAAAACATGTCACTGACGACTGGCCTGTAAAGATCACGCCTTCGGCGAATGCGGTCGTTTGACTACCGAAGGCCTCGACGCATCGGTAATCACTCGACAGATCCTCGACAAAGAAATCACCGGCGAACGTGAACCTAAACAGATTCTGAAACAAGGCTTGCTGAGTTGCTTCCTCGGTCTCGACCAGGAAACGATCGCCTTGATTGATAACGCGGGCCACGGCAAGCAGACGCCCCTGTGCGTTCGGAAACGCCGCTAACCTCTGCTGATCTTTCTCCAACGTTTTGACATCATTAGTTATCAGGCCGTCGAGGAACTGCACCGCCTCACCGCCCCAAACTGCGATCAGGCCTCGCTCTTGCTCGTGCACTCCTATCCCGCCGGAGCGAATGACCTGATACGCATTTTCGGCAGCAATGCTCATATTTGTTACAATCTTTACTTTAACGTAATGATGCAATTATCAGAAGATGCAGTCCTCAAGTCCCTGTCACAGATCATCGATCCCGATCTGCGCAAGGACATAGTAAAGCTCGGCTTTGTCCGCGATCTCAAGATCGACGGCGGAGAAGTGACGTTCCGAATCGTCCTGACGACACCTGCGTGTCCCGTGAAAGAGGAGATGGAATCACAAGCCTGCGAGATCGTCAGCTCTCTCGATGGCGTGACGGGCGTCAACGTCACCATGGACGCCGAGGTGCCGCAGGGCCGCGGTGTCGCAAACAACGTTGCGATTCCCGGCGTCAAGAACATCATTGCCGTCTCAAGCGGTAAAGGCGGCGTCGGCAAATCGACTGTCGCGGTCAATCTCGCGGTCGCTCTTGCCGCCAATGGAGCAAAGGTCGGCCTGATGGATGCCGATGTTTACGGCCCGAATGTGCCGATGATGCTCGGTGCGGCCGGCGTCGAACCGCAGGTATTCAATGGCCAGCTTGTCCCCGCCGAGGCGCACGGTATCAAGATGATCTCGATGGCCCTGCTCGTGCCGCAGGACAAGCCGATGATCCTCCGCGGCCCGATGCTTCACGGCGTGGTTAGGCAATTTTTATCGGATGTGAATTGGGGCGAGCTCGATTACCTGATCGTCGATATGCCGCCTGGGACGGGCGACGTGCAGCTCTCGCTCGCGCAGCTCGTGCCCGTGCAAGGGGCGGTGCTCGTCACGACACCGCAGGAAGTCTCGCTCTCCGACGTTCGTCGCGCGGTAAAAATGTTCGAGCAGGTCAACGTGCCCGTGCTCGGTGTGATCGAGAATATGTCGTATTTCATCGCCCCCGACACCGGCAACAAATACGAGATCTTTGGCAAAGGCGGCGGCCAAAAGCTCGCCGACGAATACGGCCTCAACCTGTTGGGCGAGGTTCCGCTCGGCATGGAAGTCCGCGAAGGTGGCGATAAAGGAACACCCGTCGTCGCTGCTTTTCCCGATTCTCCGCAGGCCGGAGCTTTTAGAAACGTCGCCGAGGAGGTCGCTCGACAGGTGTCGATCGAAGCGATGAAACCAGAGCTTGTAATTCTGTCCAAATCCCAGTAATATTTACAATTAAGTAAGGATTCGCTCAGGCGGATCCATTTTTTGAGAGGAGAATACTATGTCAGCAGTTGCAGCACCGAGCGTTGAGTTGAATGTCACCGAAGCGGCGTCGGTCGAGATCAAAAAGTTTATTGAGGCCGAAGACGATCTGCCGGAAACGGCGGGCCTCCGGGTTCGCGTCGTTCCGGGCGGCTGTTCGGGCTTTCAGTACAGCCTCAACGTCGAGGAAGAGTCGCGTCAAGGCGATTTTCTCGTCGAGCAGCATGGGATCAAGTTCTTTGTTGATATGTTCTCGGCCCAGTATCTGAATGGCGTTCAGATAGACTACACGTCAAACGTAATGGGCTCAGGATTCACGTTTGAAAACCCCAACGCCAGCGGCGGCTGCGGCTGCGGCACGTCGTTCTCAGCCTAAGCCTTTTGAATTGCCTCCAGCTTTAGCTGGAGGTAGCGGCACAAAACGCACCGGCTTTAGCCGAATCCGCGAGGTTTGGCTAGAGCCGGTTTCTTTTTCACTGCACAACTGCCACCTTAAAGGTGGAGGCAATTCATCTTTTTCTTGGAAGCCTTCGCCGATTACACGTCTCTTGTCCTATCCAACAGGACAACTAAAGGCGGAGACGAGCGGGCGGCGGGGCTTGAAAAAGCCCCCGCCTGTGCTCCGAACCATAACCATTCCTGTTATGGTTGCATTCGGATTGCTTATAGGTCATACTAACGAACAGTTAGTTACAAGGTCCAAACAAGGGTGACAATTTGAGTTAGCTTTTGGATCAGAGATCTCTGATTTCTCAGGAATCATTTGTGTGTTGAGGATTTCTTATAAGTAGGTGGCAGTTCCCGCCGCCGGTTCTCCTCAGCAGTTCCCACAAATGATCATAGGAGTTTTTTAGTTTGATATTTTTTAAGAAGAGTTTATTTCTCTCGGTCTGCGCCCTATGCGCCTGCCTTGGTTTTTCAGTTGCGGCTTCCGCTCAGATTCGTGATCGTGTTGTTAAGACAACATCGAGCCAGCCGACAAATCAGCCGCCGACACAGCCGGTAGAACGCGTTAAGCCGACCGTTTCATCGCGGCCGGTCCTGACGAATGAGGTTCGCGTTGTGCGCGCGGCCGATCCCGCTTGGGAGCCGGTCGTCGAAAAAACAGGCTCGACAGCGGCGACAAGCGTTGCGGCGATGGTCGCCGCGGGCAAGACCATGTATGGCATGGAAACGAGCGTTCGGCTGGACAATGCCATCAAAGCCCGCTACGGCATTCCGTATCTCTACGGGTCGACCGGACCAAACCGATACGACTGTTCGGGTTTTGTATGGGCGGCGTTCAAAGATGCCGGTATCGATTTTACGCGAACTTCGGCACGCAGCATGTGGGCCCAGTCGGAGCCTGTTGACGGGGCCGAGCGATTCAAGTTCGGCACGCTTGTATTCCTTAACGGCCTCGGCCACATGGGCATAGTTGCCGACGAGAACGGCTTTTATCATGCCTCGTCGAGCAAAGGCATCACATATTCGCCCTTCAAAGGCTACTGGTCCAGCCGCATCGTCGGTTTCCGCAAGCTCAAGACCGACGCTAAATAATTGTTCCCCAAGCACAAAGAGGCCCGATGTCGGCAGACATCGGGCCTTTCTTAGTTCAGAGTGCAAGCTTTAGCTTTTCCTCGACGTAAGCCGGAACAGGCTAAAGCCTGCACTCTGAACGTCTAACCGATAAATCCCGGCCGCGACGGCTGGTCTCTGATCTCATACACGACGGCGATCTTGTCAACGGCGACATACGCAACCTTCTCGTCTTCGTCGCGCAGGTAAAGCACGCCGTTCTTCACGTCGATCACATCGCCTCTGAACGCGGCGTTCGTCCCACAAGTCACGTCGATCTTTTTGCCCATCAATTGCTTTAAGAGTTCTTCCATATGAGTTGCCTCCAGCTTTTAGCCGGAGGAAGTCGGTCAAAAAGGAATCGGGCTTTAGCCCAAACATTCCTCGCTATAACCGATTGCTGAGTGCCATCTCTCTACTTACGCTTCCCCATTTACTCGAATTCCCGCTAACCGCCATTTCAACCGTTTTTGGCTCCGAATACGCAAGGGCCGCAGCGATGATCGCAATGTCGCGCTCGATCTCGGTTGTCTCTCCCACCTTTCGCCGGTCATTAAATCTCGGAATAAATCCTGTGTCGAGCTTGCCCTCGATAAACTCCGCATCGTCCATCAATTCCCTGAAGAACGGCAGCGTCGTCTTGATGCCGCCAACCTCGTATTCGGCCAATGCACGACGCATTCGGTCAATGGCCTCGGCGCGGTCGCGGCCGTGGACGCAGAATTTCGAGATCATTGGATCGTAATAGATCGACACCTCGGCCCCCTCGTAAACGCCGCCGTCATCGCGAACGCCGGGCCCGTGCGGCAGCCTGAGACGCGTTATTCGCCCCGGCGACGGTAAAAACTTGTTCTCGGGATCCTCGGCATACACGCGGCACTCTATTGCGTGGCCCGTCAGGCTGATGTCGCTTTGCGTGAACGACAGCTTTTCGCCGGCCGCAACGCGGATCTGCTCGCGGACAAGGTCAATTCCCGTAACAAGTTCGGTCACAGGATGCTCAACCTGCAGCCGCGTGTTCATCTCAAGGAAATAGAATGACCGGTCAACATCCGAGACGAGAAACTCAACTGTGCCGGCACCGACATAGTTTACCGCCGCCGCTACCTTGACCGCGCAGGCGCCCATCTCGGCCCGTAGTTCCTCGGAATTTATCGGCGACGGCGCTTCTTCGACGACCTTTTGATGCCGCCGCTGGATCGAGCATTCTCGCTCGCCGAGGTGAACGTGGTTGCCGTGCGTGTCCGAGAAAACCTGAATCTCGATATGTCGCGGCCGCATTACGGCTTTCTCGACGTATACCGCATCGTCCCCGAATCCTGCCATCGCCTCGGACTGCGCGGTTTCGAGTGCGGACTTGAGGTCGGCTTCGCTCTCGACGAACCGCATGCCCTTGCCGCCGCCTCCGGCCGAAGCCTTTAACATCACCGGATAGCCCATCGACGCCGCGGTCTCGCGGGCCTCTTCGTAGGAATTGAGCGGCTCGGTCATTCCGGGCACAACGGGAACGCCCGCGTCGATCGCTATTTTCCGCGCCGATATCTTGCCACCCATCGCCTCCATCGCTTCGGGCGGCGGGCCAATGAACGTCAATTTCGCAGCTTTTACTTCGCGAACGAACGCCGCATTCTCGGATAAAAATCCATATCCCGGATGTATCGCCTCGGCACATGTCGCCTTTGCCGCCGCAATGATCTTCTCGCCTCGCAGATAACTCTCGCCGGATGGAGGCGGCCCAATATTCACAGCCTCATCCGCCATGCGGACATGCAAAGCATCGCGATCGGCGTCCGAATACACCGCTACGGTCGCAATGCGCATCTCGCGGCACGCCCGTATGACGCGACATGCGATCTCCCCTCGGTTTGCGATCAATATCTTCGAGAACATATATTCAACAGGATATACAGGATTAACACGATAAAGACCGATCTATCATCCTGCCCATCCTGTTCATCCTGTTTATTTTCTGCTACTCCACGATCGAATTGTACTGATTCTTAGGGTCGAACCGGATGCCGACTTTCGCCCCGGGCACGTATTCGCCGGGCCTTTGTTTTTGCTCGAATGTCAGGGCATCCGCCGATTCGAAATCAACGCCGTTCAGTGTGTAAACGAACACAACAAGTTCCTGCCCGTTCTCGTCCGTCTTGGTGTCAATGATCGTGCCGTCCGTAATGCGACCGTTCTCGAGCAGAAAACGACGGCGCGCATTCGGGTCGGCCGGCTTTCGTCCTAATATCTTGTCGATCAGGCCCATTTAATCAAGCTGCAATGGTGGCTTGTTGTATCTCTCCCGCAAACGATTCACTGCAGCGAGCACCGTCGGACGTTTGATTATCCGCGCCTCGAGCGGCCGCTTGCCCGGAATATCGATCATTATCAGCCCGAGCAGGATCGTCAGGATTCCCTGCCCCGGAATTCCAGGCAGCGACAGCACGATACCGAGCAGGATCAAAAACACGCCGAAGATGTTCTTGATTATCACCGCTCCCCAGCGGACAGTCCAATGGCTGCCGGGCAGGAAATCCTGTCTATAGTGCGTGCTGAAATAGTTCGCCGGTATCTTGACCATCACGACCGCGATCGCGATAAAGCTAACGGTCAGCGAGACCAGAAACAGCCCGACGCCAAGGAGTACGCTGCCCACCGTCAGCGATTCCCAAAATGCCGCAAGCCGCTCAGTCATCCGAGTCCATTGCCCTCAGTTTGCCCCGTATATAGACCATTCGCTGTATCAGCGTCCACAGCGAACCGATCGCGAGCACCCACAGCACCTGCGGCATTCGATTGGCAAGCCAATGCGTCGACGTCCAGTTCCACGTCGATAACGCCCCGATGATAAACAATACGACGCGTTCGGGACGCTGCAAGAAGCCGACATTCGCTTTGACGCCCAGCCC
>CAZMQR010000157.1:0-6202 GCA_964568325.1 uncultured Chloracidobacterium sp.
TGAAAATCTAGCCGAGTGTGGAATCGCGACATTTCGATACAATTTTCCGTTCAAAGAATCTGGCCGCGGCGGTGTCGATTCTCCCAAAACCGCGACGGCGACGGTGCGGGCGGCGGTTGCAGAGGCAAAAAGGCTTGAGCCGAAGCTGACGCTGCTGGCCGGCGGGCATTCGTTTGGTGGGCGGATGACGACGACTGCGCAGAGCGAATCCCCGCTCGATGATGTGAAAGGGCTGGTGCTTTTTTCGTTCCCGCTGCACGCGCCAAATCGTCCTGATGATTCGCGAGCCGCACATTTGAGCGCGATAAAAATTCCGATGCTCTTTCTTAGCGGAACCCGCGACGCGCTGAATGATCTCAATTTATTTCGTCCGGTAATAAAAAAGCTCGGTCAACACGCCACACTTCACCTGCTCGACACGGCTGATCACAGTTATAAGGTGTTGAAGAAAATGCGAACCCCGAGCGAGGATATTTTCACCGAAATGGCCCGCGTTACGGCCGACTTCATTTGTATTAGTATAATGACATGAGGAAGTTTCTTTTATTCGTTTTCGCTCTTGCCGTGTGCTCCCTTACGGCGTATTCGCAAAAGCCAACTCCGACGCCTGCACCGCAGCCTTTTCTAATGGCGGTCGAGGATTCATTCTACATAGCGGGACGCGGCGTCGTTGCCACCGGCAAGATCGAGCGCGGTGCCGTAAAGGTCGGTGATGCCCTCGAGATCGTCGGTTCTAATGGCATTACGCCGACGACCGTCACCGGGATCGAGATGTTCAGAAAGAGCCTGACAGAGGCAAAGGCCGGCGACAATGTCGGGCTACTACTTCGAGGCGTTGACAAAAGCGCAGTCGCCCGCGGCGACGTGATCGCAAGGCCCGGCAGTATCAAGACGTTCAAACGCTTTAAGGCAAAGGTTGACGTTCTCTCGACCGCCGAGGGCGGACGAGCACAACCGCTGCCGGCAGGATTTCGACCGCTGGTCGAGATCAGGACAGGCAGCTTTTCGGGCGTGATGACCTTTCCGGCCGGAGAGTCCGAGGCCGCTCCGGGCGAAAAGGCCGTCGAGGTCGAGATGGAGATAACACAGGCCGCACCGCTGGAAAAGGGAACCGCTATCGCCCTTCGCGAATATGGCCGCACGGTCGCGAAAGGCGTCGTGACGGCATTAATACCACCAAAATAATGTGTAGAAGCATCAAGACACTATTCAATTTCGACCCGCCTGCGACGACCGATGAGGTCAACGCGTCGGCGCTGCAGTTTGTCCGCAAGCTGTCGGGCATGAACAAGCCTTCAAAGGCGAACGAGGAAGCATTCTATCTCGCCCTGAAACGCGTAGCCGCCGCCGCGCAGGAGATGCTCAACACGCTCTCGACCACGTCGCCGCCGCGCGATCGCGAGGTCGAGGCCGCAAAAGCGAAAGCACGCAGCGCGATGAGGTTTGGTTAGATACGCCGTATGGATGCCGGACTCTGGACACGCGCTCTTTATCATCTCGACAAGGGCAATTTTTCGCGGCTCGAGGAGTTGCTTGGCGGCCCGAATGGTTTTGACCGACAGATCGCCGCGTGGCACGACGAGGGAAGGTTTGTCGGCCACGAAGGCCTGTTGGCAGAAGCTCTGACGTGCGCTTGCATGCTTGGGCGTGTGAAAACAGCAGAGTATCTTCTCGACAACAATGTCGATCCGCACGTCGGGACAAGGACTGGACTTAACGGCTTTCACTATGCGGCATCGAGCGGACACCTCGACGTTATCACGCTACTGATCGATCGTGGCGTGTCGATGGAGGTCGAGAACAATTACGGCGGGACCGTCCTCGGCCAGGCCCTCTGGTCAGCGGTCAACGAACACAGGCCGGCTCATGCCGAGGTGATTGAACTGCTAGTCGACGCCGGGGCTGTCATTGAGGCCGGGACGATCGATTGGTGGAGCGAACAACACGTTCCGGACACCGAAACAAGACAACGGGTGCTTGATGTATTGCGGCGACACAGGGCAGAATGAGTCAACCCATGAAGATGCGTGACGAACTCAAATGGTTGGTCCCGCTTGCGGTGGTCTGTTTCCTCGTATTCGCAAACTCGCTTGGCGGCGACTTCGTTTATGATGACACCCGCCAGATTCTGCGGAACACACTGATCCATGACAATGACCTGATATGGAAAGCTCTGACCTCAGACGTTTGGGCTTTCAAAGGTGATGGGACCGTCAACGGAAGCAACTACTGGCGGCCGACGCTGACAGCATGGCATATCCTGAATTATCGGCTGTTTGGCACCACTCCATTCGGCTGGCATCTGCTGAGCGTGCTCCTGAATATGGGCGTGACGCTGCTTGCTTTTCTGTTCCTTCGCCGACTTGAGTTCACGGCGACGATCGCCTTTGCGATCGTACTGATATTCGCCGTGCATCCGGTGCATGTCGAGAGCGTCGTGTGGGTGTCGAGCGCGGCAGACCTGCTTTTTTCGCTCGCGCTGTTGGGATCTCTTTGGTTTGCCGAGTCCTACGCAAGGTCACGATCTGCCGGCCATCTTGCCCTTACTGTCCTGCTCTATGCTCTCGCTCTCGGTGCGAAAGAGATAGGCGTCCTCTGCCTGCCGCTATACTACTTTCTTCTGGTTCGCCACAATCATGACAGTAAGAAACCATTGGACTATAAGATGCCGCTCCTCGTGCTGGCCGCGGTCGCCGTCGCGTGGTTTCTGCTAAGGTTGAACATACTCGGCAGCTTTTCGAGCCCGCCTGAGGATGCGGTGAACTTTGCAACCGCCGTGATGAGCGTCCCATCAATGTTCGCGTTTTATCTGCGTCAGGTCTTTGTCCCGGTATGGATGTCGGCGAACTACCCGCTTGAGCCGGTCGCGCACGTGGGCGTGACGAATTTTGTCCTGCCATTGGCGGTCTCGTTAGCTGCCTTAGGTGGGATTTTCTATCTCATCCGCAATGACGTCAAGGCCCGATTTGCCGCCGCACTACTCCTGTTGCCGCTCGTTCCCGCAATGAATGCGATGGTTTTTACTCCGGAGCAGATCGTGCACGACCGTTATCTGTATCTGCCGCTCTTAGGCATATTGATGTTGATCGTTCCTCTCGCCGTTCGCTTTACTGCGGAACGCAATGTGATGATCGGTTGCGTCATTGTTAGTGTGGTGCTTGGGGCAAGGACCTTTGTTTACAACAAGACATGGGCGACAGACCTTTCCCTATGGGCTAATGCCAGGGCCATGGACGCATCGTCGTTTACGGCCGGCCAATACGCAAATGCTCTGATCGAAGCGGGACGTGATGATGAGGCCATTCAGGAACTCACTGCGGCGATCAACAAGAACCCGAAGCCGCGCAACTACTTGGCCCGCGGCCGCTCGTATCTAAAGAAGAAGCAGTATGCGCTCGCCGAGGCTGACCTGACCCGGCTTCTCACGGCCCAGCCGGATGGCCAGGAGCTGTACGCGATGTATCAGGCCCACGAGGCGTTGGGCATCGTTTACAGTGAACAGCGGAACTACGAGGCGGCGGTAAAGAATTTTACCGAGGCCCGAGCAAGATTGCCAATGTATTCCGCGGCATTGTCCTGTGACCTGGCGGTCGTGCTCTATCAGGCCGGACAAAAGGAACAGGCCCTTCGCGAGCTTGAGGGAGCAAAGGCGCAGGCGAGAACGGAATTACTGCCGGAATCGAAGAATGTTTTTATGCGGCTCGGAATGCTATATGCCGAGATGGGGCGAAAGGACGATGCGCGCACGGCCCTGCGAGAGTACCTGACGCTGACCGCATCGATGAACGATAAGGAAAGCCTCAAGAATCGAGGCCAGGTGACAAAGCTGCTCGACAGCCTCAAATGATAGCCGTTACTCCATCTCACTCTCGTCGATGTCAAAGTTGGCCCAGACCTTTTGAACATCGTCGTTGTCTTCGAGAGCGTCGTAGAGCTTGAGCATCGTCTTGGCGTCCTGGCCTTCGAGGCGGATGTAGTTTTGCGGGATCATTGACAATTCGGCAGCCTGCGGCTCGATGCCGGCGGCACGGATGGCGTCGTTGACGGCGTCAAAGCCTTCGGGAGCGGTGAATATCTCAAAGACGTCGCCCTCGTCCTGCATATCGTCAGCACCCGCACCGACGGCGATCTCGAAGAGTTCCTCTTCGCTCCGCGCCGCCTTATCGACGACGATGTAGCCCTTCTTGTCGAACATCCAGCCGACCGAGCCGGCTTCGCCCATGTTGCCGCCGTTCTTTGAAAATATATGACGAATTTCCGCGACCGTGCGGTTGCGATTGTCGGTCATGGCCTCGACCATCACGGCCGTGCCGTTCGGGCCGTAGCCCTCGTATGTGACCTCGTCGTAGTTCGCGCCCTCGCCCTCGCCCATGCCGCGTTTGATCGCGCGGTCGATGGTGTCGTTGGGCATGTTCTGGGCCTTTGCGTCGCTGATCGCTTTGCGCAGACGCGCGTTTGAGTCGGGGTCGCCGCTGCCGCCGGTCTTGGTCGCAACGGTGATCTCTTTGATCATCTTGGTAAAGATCTTGCCGCGTTTGGCGTCAAGCGCGCCTTTCTTATGCTTGATCGAGTGCCATTTGGAATGTCCTGACATAACGGTTAATGAATTGGAGAATATATCACGCCGAGAGTTTCGCTTTCAAAAGCTCGGTCGTGATGCCGTGGATGCGGAGGGTCTTGTTCCGCGAGGTCAGGCCGCTGGTGATCTCGATATTCGACTTCGCGCTGCCAGTTCGTTTTGCGATTAGCTTGATAAGTTCTTCGTTTGCAGCACCATCGACAGGCGGTGACGTGAGACGTATTTTCAGAACGTCGTCCGTAAAACCGACGATCTCACTGCGCGACGCGCGCGGGACGACCTTTACAGCGATCACGGCGGTGTCAGCGGACAAAGACATTGAGAACTATCGATTGCAGAAAGCCTATTATCAGCAGCACCAGCATCGCCGAGATATCAAACATCCCGATCGGTGGGATCAGCTGCTGCACCGGAAGCATTATCGGATCGGTAA
The DNA here is from genome assembly GCA_964568325.1 of uncultured Chloracidobacterium sp. Lineage (GTDB taxonomy): Bacteria > Acidobacteriota > Blastocatellia > Pyrinomonadales > Pyrinomonadaceae > OLB17. The sequence continues at coordinate 5,013 of CAZMQR010000157.1, forward strand.
CACGCATGACGAACGCCATAAACGTCTTTCGGCTGAATACGAACCACGATGCTAAAAAGCGAATGAAGATGAGAAGGACGAGCAAACTCAATAGCCCGTAGAGCACGAATCCGACGATCAATTTTGGGTCGGCCGCCAGTATGCCCGTCGTCAGGCCGTCGATCACAAAGAAGGCATTGCCGACGATCTGAGTAAAAAAGAACGTGAATACAAAGACCAGGAACATTGTGAGCAACGGTGCAAGCCTCGTATCGATCCGATACATCGCAAAAAATCGCGCCGCCGGATACACCCATTTCTCGGTCAGCCTGCGCACCTTGAACCCAAACCGGCCGACCTTGCCGAAGGGATTTGGGTCGCTGTAATTGAATATGAGACGCAGCAGCATTATGCCGAGAAAGACGCCGAATAGCGACCAGGCGGTAAGGAAGAACCACGGATAGACAAGTGTTGAGAGCATATAGACAGTTACCGTTCGCCAAAGATCGCCGTCCCGACTCGGACGATGGTCGCTCCTTCCTCGATGGCGACCTCGAAGTCGTGACTCATCCCCATCGACAGATCACCGTGGGGAACAAGGCGGTCGCGGATCGCTCGCAAACGGCTAAAGTATGGCCGCGTCGATCCAGCGTCGTCAAAGAACGGCGGAAGGATCATCAAGCCTTGCAGCCTCAAGTATTTGCAACCGAGAACAAACTCGATCAAATTGGGCAGATCAGTCTCAGCAACACCCGATTTCGTGGTCTCACCGGCGAGATCGACCTGAACAAAAACCGGGAGCGACGCGCGGCCCTCCTCACCGCAGATACGTTCCAGACGTTCGGCAAGTTCGAGTGAGTCAAGCGACTGGATCACGTCAAAAAGCTGCACGGCACGGCGGGCCTTGTTCGACTGCAGATGTCCGATCAGGTGCCACTCGATACCATCGCGGCCGAGTTCGGTGATCTTGGATTCCGCCTCTTGCACCTTGTTCTCGCCAAAGACGGTAAGTCCCGCACCAACCGCTTCGCGTATGACAGCGGGCGGATGTGTCTTGGTAACAGCGACAAGTTTTACGCCCTCATGATCTCTCCCCACACGCTGGCATGCCGCGTCGATACGCGACCGGACCGAGTTGATGTTATCCGCGTGCACTCTACAAACATAGCATCAGCCGCGGCTTTCTTGAATTTCGGGGGCCGAATTAGTAT
>CAZMQR010000158.1:0-6186 GCA_964568325.1 uncultured Chloracidobacterium sp.
AACGAGCATCTGAAGTTCGGGCGAAAACCAATTTTCGGTAACAACCTTGATCGGCCTATCGTTGCCGAGGTGTCCCACCGGTATCTCAAAACTGATGCGTGTCCCTTCGCAGGCTACGCCTTCGATAGCCTTGGACCCAAGTGACTCCGTCTGTGCATCGGGCGGCGTTGCCGGCTCGGGTACGCCGCCACCAAGCGGCTGTCGACGCGCGACCTTATTGTTCACATCGAGGAAATATTGTGTCTGCGCCCCAAAGTCATTGATGAAAACGAGCATCTGAGGCTTATTGTCCGTGCCTACGACGCTGAATCCACCAACCAATTCTAGCGGCTGTTCGCGACGGGTTCGGCCTGAACCATCGCGATAGACGGCTCCCGCGCTGCGTTTGGTCACTGTTGATCCGTCAAAGAGACGGCGGGTGTCTTCGATCACGGTCTCTGCCGAGAAAGGCTGGTTCTTAACAAGCTTGTCGCCAAACCTTAGTTCGGCCGCGATGAATCTTGCGTTCGGACGGAGAGGCGGTCCTTCAGGGCGCCTGGGCGGGTGCGATTCGTCCCTCGTGAGCACGCCATCACGATTTGCGTCCATCTCTGTGAAAATGTCGCTCGTGACACGTTCAAATTCGGGCCGGCTGATCGATGCGCCGTCCTTTGCAGCCTCCATAAAGAAAAAAGGTGGCAGCAACTTCTTTTCTCTGCCTTGCGGGCGCCCGCGAGGGTCGTTGTCACCACGAAAACCACCAGGAGGCGGGCCGATGGGCCGTCCTCCACGATCTGGAGGCCCTCCCGGCTCGCCATAGTGCTTTGGCAACTCAGCCGTTTGCAATGTTCCGTCGCCATTGCGGTCGATCTCGACGAATGTTCGGGTGACAGCCGCCTGCAATTCAGGCCGATCGACCTTGCCGTCGCCGTTGGAATCGATCCCTATCATCCAATCGCCTTGCGGGCCGTCACCACGGGGCGGGCCTTGAGCGGCGGCCTTCTGCGTCGCGAGGGCCTGCATGACAAGCAGCGTGATAACCAACCAAAATGACGTTTTCCTCAGCATTGATACTCCTATCTGATGAACCTTATCGCCCGCGTAAGCCCGTCATCGCCGATCAAGACCTCAGCGTCAATAAGGTTCATTGGCTTGTCAACGGTCTCTACCAGCCCGACCGCTACCATCATCGAACTCGGAACGCGAACGCGAACGACCTGGCCGCTGTCAGCACTACGCGCGTATGAAAGTGCAATGAAGTCGGTCTTGATCTCGGCACGTTTATTCTCTGTTACCGGCTTCGGTCTTGCCCGTTGGCTCGTCTTGTGCTCCCTTGTCTCTATAGACCTAGGAGTCGCCGGAACGGACGCGAGTGGCATGGCAGCTGTCTGAGTCACTATTAGTTTGCCGGCCTCAGGCTCGGAGACAACCGGTACACTCCGTATGCCTGCGGCCATATCGACCGGCTCGGCTCCTTTAGGGAGCAACATCAGCAGAGATATTATTATCGCAGCAACGGAAAGGACGGGGATGCCATAGGCAAGCAGATGTCGTAGCCAATTCGTGGGTGGCCACGGCGACACGGCAGTGGCCCTTTGGGCATCAATATCCCGCTTTATTGCCCACCAAAGCGTTGGCGACCCGGCGATCTCATCTGTATCCTGGCCGGAGCGCGAAATGTGTCCGGCAAGCGTCCGCATCAGGTGATCGATCTGTTCGTCATTCAGTTTGCGTTTCATCGGTTTGACCTCACCGCTGTCCGTCAAGAAAAAGACGCGCGAAGTTCACGGCTGGTTTCAGGAAAATGCCTGCCCCAGGTTCGGTATCATCGAAAAGACCGTCATATGTCCTGTGCTATACTTCACGGTTTGATATGAGCAAGATCGAGATAATTCCACTTGGCGGCATCGGCGAATTCGGGATGAACTGTATGGGCATACGTTACGGTGATGAGATGATCATCGTGGATGCCGGCATGGGCTTTCCTGAAGAGACGCCTTACGGTGTAGATATCTCGATCCCGAATTTTGACTTTTTGGAAGAATATCGTGACGACCTTACCGCCATCATATTGACGCACGGCCACGAAGACCACATAGGTGCGCTGACCTATATCCTGCGAAAGTTCAATTTGCCGGTTTACTCATCTCGATTTACCCTGGCGCTGACTGAGAAGAGACTCGAGGAATTCGGCATGCTGGACGACGTCCTGATGCATCGGGTCAAGGCCGGCGACCGCATTACCGTAGGTGCGTTTGAAGTCGAGTTCATACACGCCTCGCATTCGCTTGTTGAGTGTTTCTCACTCGCCATTCATACGCCTGCCGGAACCCTGATACATACAGGTGACTACAAGATCGACGAAACGCCCGTGATCGGAAAGCCATACGACCTGGCTATGCTGCGGCGTATCGGCGACGAAGGTGTTCTCGCCCTGCTCTGCGACTCGACCAATGCAACCGTCCCCGGCCGGACCCCGTCCGAACAGGCCGTGATACCTGCGTTTGAAGAAATATTTGAAGAATCTCCGGGTCGCCTGTTTGTTTCGACCTTCTCATCTTCAATGCACCGGCTCCAGATAATCTTTGACATCGCACACGAGTACGGGCGACGTGTGTGCGTCCTCGGCCGCTCAATGCAGAAGAATGTCCAGATCGCTTCGGACCTGGGTTTGCTGAAGATCACGGGCGACACTCTCATCGATCTCGGTGGCTCGCGGGCGTTGGAGGACGAGGACATCTGCTACCTCGTCACGGGCTCGCAGGGTGAAATGCGGGCTGCGCTATGGAACCTTGCAACGACGACATACAAAGGCCTTGAGATAGGTAAACGGGACACGGTTGTCCTGTCGGCTCGGATCATTCCGGGCAACGAAAAGAACATCAGCCAGCTGATAGGCCACCTTTACAAACGTGGTGCGAATATCATCGAGGAAAAGCGCCGTTTGGTCCATGTCAGCGGCCACGCGTCACAGGAAGATATTAAGATCATGGTCGAGACGGCGCGGCCAAAATTTGTAGTGCCGATCCACGGCGAGTATCGGATGCTGTTTCGGCAGAAGGAATTCATTAAGAACCACGTCGCGGGCTACGATGACAACGACATTATCCTGATCGAGAACGGAGAACTCCTAGAGATCGATGAGTACGGCGCCCGCGTGGTTGAGAAACACGACCTGCACAAGACGTTCATCGACGAAGAATCTATGGAGGAGGTGGAATACGAGATCATCCGCGAGCGGAAGAAGCTGGCCTACGGGGGCATCGTGTCGTTGGTAGTCACGGTAGATAAGGTCAGGCATTCGCTTGTCGGCGAACCGCAGATCGCTCTTTCGGGCGTCGCGGGTCTTGACCCGACGAATGGATTTGTCGCTGATGCACGCCGGGCGATCAGCGACGCTGTATCTGAGTTGAAGCCGGAACAGATCGCGGACCGGAACGTATTCCGCGAGAATCTGCGCTTGCATCTAAAAAGGATCGCTCAAAAGGACCTTGGCTCGAAACCCGTCATTATCACTAGCGTAGTAGAAGTATGAACGACAGCGGAAGAAGGGTTGTGTCGGACTTACGCTTGCAGCTTGCCATTCTCGAGGCCGAAGCGCGACGGCTGGAGCCCAATGCAAGTGTGCGGGCCAAAATGCGCGAACCGGTGGTCAATTACACGGAGGATTTTCTAAACTCCGTCGGATCGCTTAATGCATATAACAAAACCGAGGCAAAGGGCAGAGGCATTCACGATTCGCCGATAGCTGAGGAGGGCATCGATATCGGCACGGCGCTGGAATTGATCAGGACGAACGTCGATACGCCCGGCCTGAATCCCGCCAGCGGCGGACATTTGGCATACATTCCGGGCGGTGGCATCTATTATGCTGCTCTCGGCGACTACCTGGCTGATATCACCAACCGCTACGCAGGCGTCTTTTATGCATCGCCCGGTGCGGTCCGACTGGAGAATATGCTCATCCGCTGGATGTGTGATCTCGTCGGCTACGGCGAAGGTTCGCATGGCAATCTGACGACGAGCGGTTCGCTGGCCAATATGATCGCAGTCGTCACGGCTCGTGACAGTAAGGAGATCAAAGCTACCGATATCCCACGTTCGGTCATTTATCTGTCAAAACAGACACATCATTCGATCGCAAAGGCTATCAACGTCGCGGGCCTCGCGGAGTGTCCGGTCAGGTATGTCGAACTCGACGAAAGCTACAAAATGCGAGCGGACGGCCTCGCGGCCCAGATATCGAAGGACAAGGCTGACGGCCTGAGGCCGTTCCTCGTGGTCGCTTCTGCAGGAACGACCGATGTCGGCGCTATCGACCCGTTGGTTGAGATCGGCGGGATCGCCTCGGACCACGGCCTCTGGTACCACATTGACGCGGCATACGGCGGGTTCTTTATCCTGACCGACGAGGGCCGGGCAAAGCTCGTGGGACTAGATCTTGCAGATTCGCTGATAATCGATCCCCACAAGGGACTTTTCCTCCCTTACGGGCTTGGTGTTGTCTTGGTAAAGAATGTTAACGATCTGAAACGTGCTTACGCTTTTAACGCCTCGTATATGCAGGACGCGTTTGCGGCACCGGACGAGCTTTCACCTGCGGAGCTGTCGCCGGAACTAACGAAACACTTCCGAGGGTTGAGACTCTGGCTTCCATTAAAGCTGCACGGCCTTGCGCCTTTTCGGGCGTGTCTCGACGAGAAGCTGCTGCTCGCGAAGTATTTCCACGCGGAGGTGCAGAAGCTCGGCTTTGAGAGCGACCTGGAACCGGAACTCTCAGTGGTGACCTATCGATACGTCCCGAATGGCGGTGATGCGAATGCGTTCAACAGGAAAGTGTTGGAAGCCGTGGTCGCCGACGGCCGAGTGTTTATCTCATCAACTATGCTGAATGGGAAGTTCACATTGCGGTTTGCGTGCCTCGCCTTCCGTACCCATCTGGAGACGGTCGATACGCTACTTGAGGTACTCAAAGACGCAGTTTCAGCAGAACGAACTTGACATTGACTGGCCCCGGCGTCGGTTCGGCGCCTGGGCGCTCACACTACCCAATAGCCTATGAACTGGAAGGACAAGCGGGTCTTCCTTACGGGAGCATCTAGCGGCATCGGAGAGGCTTTGGCGGTCGCTCTCGCCGCTGAAGGGGTCACAATTGGTCTTCTGGCCCGACGTCGGGAACTTCTTGAGAAACTCGAGAACAGGTGTCGATTCGTTGGCGGAGACGCCCGAGTTTTTCCCGCAGATGTGACTGACGCGGGCTCGGTTCACCGAGCCGTCGTCGAGTTCATCGAAGAATTCGAACATATCGACATTCTGATCGCGAATGCCGGCATTGGGGGAAATAACCGGGAAACGCGCCTGCTCGAACCGCAGGCGGTCAAGAAAGTTGTCGAAACTAATCTCCTTGGGGCTGTGAATGCTGTTCATGCCGTCTTGCCGTCAATGTTCGAACGCGACAGCGGGCATCTCGTTGCGATCTCGAGTCTTGCGGGATTTCGCGGTTTACCAAAAAGCGCAGCCTACTCGGCAAGCAAGGCGGGAATGACGGCATTTTTCGAAAGTGTCAGGCTGGACGTCAAACATCGTGGCATCGATGTGACGATAATCCAGCCGGGCTTCATCAGAACGCCGTTGACCTCGGATCGTGCTGCGAAGATGCCCTTCCTCATGGAGTTAGATGACGCGGTGCCGCTCTTTATTCGGGCGATCGAACGGCGGAAGCGATTTGCCGCGTTTCCATGGCAACTCGCGACGATCGTTCGCGCCGGAAGGCTGATGCCTTCCTGGCTATACGACCGGATTGCGAGCAGAGCAAGCTATCGCGAATAGAGAAGCTTGACCCTGATCTCGTTCGCGGTCGAAACAATCGTCGCAACGGATTGATTATCCCAAGTCGATAACTCACAATCTAACCGACCGGCACAATGAACCTTTTCCAGGCGATCATTCTAGGTATTGTTCAGGGACTGACCGAGTTTATTCCCATCAGTTCGACCGCGCACCTTGTCTTCGCCAGTCGTCTGACGGGTATCTATAACGGACATCCGGAGATGATAACGGCGACGATGGCCGTAATTCAACTCGGAACGCTTGCCGCCGTATTCGTATATTTTGCCGCTGATATCTGGGACATCACCAGCGCTTTTGTTCGCGACCACTGGAATCTCGTTTTCAACAAGCGGCGCATGCGATTCTCCGGAACTGACG